>CAJXYJ010000048.1 GCA_913063255.1 uncultured Flavobacteriales bacterium
CGAAATTATAAGATAAATATTATAGATACTCCTGGACTAGATGATTTTGTTGGCGAAATTATTTCCTCCATCCGTGTTGCAGATAGTGTTGTAAATGTAATTAACGGACAACATGGAGTAGAAGTAGGTACAGAAATTATCTGGAATTATATCGATAAGTTCCAAAAACCTACTCTTTTTGTGGTGAATCAAATAGACCATCCTTCTTGTAATTTTGACGATTGTCTAAAAAGCATCCGAGAATTGGTAGGTAATAATGCAGTTCAAATACAATATCCATTAAAAATAGATGGATCTCAATGTATTTTGGATGTATTAAAAATGAAGGTCTATAAGTTTGGCAAAGAAGGAGGGAAGCCAGAAAAATTAGAAATACCTGAAGACCAAAAAGATTTAGCAGAAATGCTGCATAACGAGTTGGTGGAAAAAGCCGCAGAGAACGATGAGGAGTTATTAGAATTATTTTTTGATAAAGGAACCTTAAACGAAGACGAATTGCGACAAGGAATAAAGGCAGGGATGCTTAATCACGAACTATTTCCAGTATTCTGTGTATCTGCATTAAACGATATGGGTACTGGTAGATTAATGGGCTTTATTGATAATGTAGCACCCGCTGCAGCAGATTTAAAAGCAGAACAAAGTCTAGAAGGGGATACTATAGAACCAAAGGCAAGTGCAGCCACTTCCTTATTTGTATTTAAAACGGTATACCAACCCAATCTAGGACAGCTTACTTTTTTTAAAGTGAAATCTGGTGAAATAAATTTAAACGAAAAATTAGAAAACTCTAGAAATGATAAAGTGGAGATATTAAATCAGCTTTTTATTATGGATGGAAATAAAAGAGAACCCGTTACCAAATTAACCGTAGGGGATATTGGAGCAACTTTAAAATTAAAGTTTACCGAAACCAACGACACTTTGCATACTATAGGGAAGCCAATCACTATAAAACCAATAATTTATCCATCGCCAAGAATTAAAAAATCGGTTTCTGCGATAGATAAAAACGAGGAGGAAAAATTAAGTGATGCACTTAAAAAAATCCATAGTCAGGATCCAACGGTAGTAGTAAATTATTCTACAGAGCTAAGGCAATTAATTTTGGGTTGCCAAGGAGAATTACATTTGGTTACTATTAATTGGACCTTAAAAAATGTTTATGGTATCGAGGCGAAATTCGATCAACCTAAAATTGCATACAGAGAAACGATACAACGTTCTACATCGGCCAGTTATCGTCATAAAAAACAATCTGGAGGATCTGGACAATTTGCCCAGGTACATATGAAAATTGAACCTTGGCATGAAGGAATGAACGAGCCGGAAGGATTTAATATTAGAGGAAAAGAAGAGGTGAGTTTGCCATGGGGTGGAAAATTAATGTTTTACAATTGTATCGTTGGTGGTGTTATCGATTTACGTTACCTCCCTGCGATTATGAAAGGAATATTAGAAGTGATGGAAGATGGACCATTAACCAAATCGTATGTAAGAGACATTCGTGTGATGGTTTATGATGGTAAAATGCATGCGGTAGATTCTAACGATATCTCCTTTAAAATTGCTGGAGCACATGCCTTTAAAGAAGCATTTTTAAATAGTAAGCCCAAATTATTAGAACCGGTACAAGAATTAGAAGTAAGAGTGCCAGAAGAAATGGTAGGGAATGTAATGACAGATTTACAATCTAGACGATCCATTATTTTAGGATTTGAAAGTAATGATCATTATCAGGTGTTAAAATGTAACACACCTTTATCAGAGCTTTATGGATTCTCCACAGACTTGCGCTCCTTAACTCAAGGAAGGGCAACTTTTAGTTCTGTTTTCTCATCTTTTGAGCCCGTGCCTTCTAATATTCAAAAAGGACTAGTACATCAAGAAAATTAATAATTACTAACTATAAATATCAACACATATGCAGACGAAAGTAGTTTATTTAAGTGATTTAAAGTTTAATTTAGAAACTTGGAAAAGGGAGTTGCGTTTTCATTTTAATGAGATGGATACATTTCAAGAAAAGTTAGAAGAAATAGCTTCTAGGGAATTTGGAATGAAAGCTTTGACCCCATTAGAAAATTATCAGAATAGAATCATGATCGAAAAAGATGTGATTTCAAAATTAATGCATCGATGTAAGGCGAAAATGAGGAATATCCAATTGGCAGATTATAATGAGAATATCGATGGTAGGTTACAAAACGAACAAAGTACCTTACGTGATGATATGATAACCTATGTAAAACTTCATAATGAACTTAAAGAAGAAATGATGAATTATTTCTTAGAATGGTTGTAGCCTGCTTTTGCGAGTTCAAATGATTGCAATTGAGGTTATTTAATTCTCCAATTTTTGGGACCACATCTTTGTTTACAGAGGTGTGGTCTTCTTATTTTTAGACTCTTTTAATTTTAGAGCACTAATGATGAATATCGAAAGCAAGGAGCAAACCGAAAACCCAATAAATAGAGGTAAAGCTGTGTCTTCCACATATCTTCCAATAAAGATACTAATGGGTACAGCCATTAAGGTAGAGATTAATCCTGTAATCGCGGCTGCAATACCAGCTATATGACCCACAGGTTGCATAGCAATAGCTCGTAGATTTCCGAAAAGAAAACCCAAGAAAAAGAATTGTATTATAAAGAAAACTAAGAGCACCTCAATATTTGGATTTGGACTATTCCAAAACAGAAGAATATAAAGCAGAGAGATTGCAAAAAAACCGATAATAGCAAAATTAATAATCTTCTTCATCCCGTATTTAACCACAAAAAAACCATTGAGTAAAATTGCTGCACCACTAGAAGTAGCAAGACCTGCAAAGATATAAGGAAAGGCTTCTTTTAAATCGTATTGTTCTTGGAATACTTGTTGGGAACTACTTAAATACACCATAAATGAACCCGTTACAAAACCTGAAATTAGTGTATATGCTATGGTTTTCCTATAGCGAATCAATTCTATAAAACCATCGGTAAAAAGATTGCTATTAAATTTTATACGATTTTCATCAGTTAGAGTTTCCGGTTGGCGTTTCCAAAACCAGAAGGCGATTAATAAACAAAAGCCAATTTGCATATAGAATATCGCTTTCCAATTATAATGATCTAGTATAAATTTCCCCAATGCAGGAGCAATAATGGGAACCAATAGGAAAATTACAATCACAAAAGACATAATCTTTGCCATATAATCACCACTGTACATATCCCTTATAATAGCAATACTAATAGTTCTAGGTGCAGAGAGACCGACACCTTGCAGAATTCTACCAAGAATCATAATCTCTAGACTTTCTGCATATACACAGATAAAGCTGGCAATAATAAATATCCCAAAACCAACAAAGACCAAAGGTTTTCTACCCAAACTATCCGATATAGGACCAAACAATAAAGGACCAAAACCCAAACCAACAAAAATCATGGTGATTAATAATTGATTATCTGCAGCTTCTTGTGTATTTAGTGAATTACCAATAATATCTAAAGCAGGAAGTAATGCATCGATTGCCAAAGCAACTACAGACATTAAAAAAGCCATTAAGGCTACAAACTCGAATTGTGATACTTTTGGTTTTTGCATAGCTGCAAAAATAATCTAATTATTGGTAGCAAGGGGAGAATCCCTAAAAACTCTATTTGACATAATATTAATTATAGTACATTTTGTATTATTGGTTTATCCAATGGATGAAGCTATAATCAAGAAAGTTGGCGCGCTGGCGATTATATGGTATTTAGCACCATTATTAAAATGATAGCTATAATGTAGTATTATGTCAAATATCCCACAGTCATAATAACTCCATTACAAGCATTCACCACGGGTCAATAAACATATTGTCTAATTAATATTATCAAATAGTATTTCGTTTAATTTTAATATTCTGTACAATCCTCAAGTTTTTTTTAAATACGCCATTCTAAGAAACATTCCGTTTAGCAAATTGTAACTATAATTAGCCATTATGTAAAATAGCCGCTACCAAGCGCTTTATTGTTTTATAACACAAATGCGAAGCATTCACGAGCTCTATATTATTAAATATAAATAACGCGAGTAATTTGCAGCCGCTTGCCAACGCCAAAATAAAAGCTAACCTTTTTGCGCTGATTAAAATTCCCGTATTCAATAAAATGTACGTTATAAAAAATTTTACGCGATTCTCGTGGATTGCCACAAGAGTATAAAATTTTCCCTAGCTCAAATCCTAGCTTAAAAATTTCTATACACTTGTTTGATTATTCTTTCAATTCAACTTTTCTTTTTAATGCGTTATCTTTTGTCTTGAAACAAAAGAAACAAAAATTCAAGGCTGCATATAATTTTGGAAACAATGAACGGCTCACTCACTATATTTTAGGAAACATTGGAACTCATTAAGTCTGTTTTGAATTATTATGTTAAATAGAACTGTTATGAAACTGTATTACTAAACCCCTAAAATATGGACGCTCATTTCTCCTATTGTTTTCGCCAAAATTTTATGAGGCCGAAAAAAAGACAGTAAAGGTTAATTATAGTACTTTATAATTTAACATAGAACAAATCTTCATCAATTTCTTTAACTGATGGAAGTTTAAGAATATTATCAATATCATCAACTTTACCGCCAGCTCTCAAAACAATTTCCTTTATAAACTTTCTATCAATTGTTTCTAAACATTCAGCTAGCATCTCAGCCTTTATAATTCCAAGATAATCATCATTTATTATATTTTTCATATTTTGATTTTCTAACTAACAGTACTCGGATTCTTTTCTTTAGCTAATCTTTCATCTTTCCAACCACATAATGATAATTCTTCTATAAACGGGCAACCTCCCATACAAACAGATTGTAAAGAACAAGAACTGCATCCATTATTAATAATACGATTCCTATATTTTTGAAAGAATTCACCATCCTGCCATATTTCCTTCATTGTTTTATTTTTCAAACTACCAAACCAATCAGTATTAGTCATAAATGAACAAGGAAACATTCTTAAATCTTCATCAACAAAAGCAGAAAATCTACCAGCATCACATCCTTCGTAAAAAGCAGTATTTGCATTCAAATACCTTGCGACACCTGAAATACTACAACTATCAAACCCTATTTTTAAGGTGTGTTCATTATTATCCACTAATTTGAAAAATTTTTCTATTTTACTTTTATCCTTTAAAAGTAAATCATGATTCGGTTTTCTCCCAATTGGTTTGTAATTTAGAAATATAATAGAATTTATTCCATTTAAGATCTCTGGTGGATTTTCCATCCATTCTATTGCTGTATCAATTGATAATGCATCAATTACAAAATGTACATTAGCTTTTATCCCAAACTTTAAAAGTTTTTCAATATTTCCTCTAAATTCTGAATACGGCTCATAAGCACTTATGGCAACTGAACCACAATATTTCTTTGTTGCATCCAAAATTTCATTACTCAAACCTCTTCCATTTGTTGTATAACAAGGTACAATACCATTTTTTACCGTGGCTTCCAAAATTTCAATAAAATTTGGATGTTGATTTGGATTACCACCTCCTAAGGCTACTTGAAAAACATCTAATTCTTTGGCTTGTTCAATTAAGAAAATATAATCTTCCAAAGGCATATGTTTTCCTACTACAGTTGATTTTCTATAGCAAAATACACAGCCTTTATCACACCAATTAGTTATACTGATGTCCAATAGTTCTGGACCTCCTTTTGACCATAATGGTTCAGGAAAACCCTTTTCCTCTGCTCTAACAAAATAACCAGTTTTTTTATTGAAAATAACCCTATAATTTTGCTCAGGGTAGTATTTTGTTATAATATTATCTTTTTTTCTACCAACCATTTTCTTGATAATCAATATAAATTTTTGGGCTATCAATGATAAACTCATCAGTACAGAAAAAGCATTCTATTTCATTTGTATCACTACTTAATTGACCTATATAAACTTCTTTTCCTTTTTTTTCAGCCTCTAATATTTTTGGTAATACTTCTTTTCCACTTTTCCATAAATTCTTTTCAACGAATTCTTCAAAGCTATCATAACTTTCTGAATAATTACTTTTGTAATATTCTCTAGCTGATTCCATATTATCTTTAAATGCATCAAAAAGCATCTCATACACATCTAAAAAATCGGAATCATTATTAATTCCAACTGAATCTATAAAATCTTTTAAATTAAATTCTCCATCAGTAATAATTACAAATGATGTAGATGAACTATTTGTTACAAAATCATATCTAACTTTCATATTATTATGTTATTATTTTCATAATTCTATCTCTAACTTCTTCAGAATATATAAAGGTGCTTATTCCATAATCGCCTGTAGAACCATCATCTGACCTGAATATTTTTCTATAACTCTTTTCATTTTTAAATTTTATCATTTCAATGATGTCTTTTTCGCTTATATTCATTTTTCTAAATAAAAAATGTTCAAAACTTGGATATTCCTTTGAATAATATAATTCATACTCTTCTATAAGGTCAATCAATTCTGAATGAATACTATCATATACTCTTTCAAACATTTCTTTTGCATAACCTTTTGATGCTCCAACTTCTTTTAAAAAAGAGTCTTTGGTTAATTTTCCATTTAATACTAAAATGGATTTATAAAAATCATAACTGAATTTCATATTGTTTACAAAAATCTATTATTATACTTTTTAACTCATTACCTTCTTTATCAGTAACTTCTCTTAACTGACAGCTTGCTTTATCTATATATTTATATGCATATCTTTCATATAAATATGAGAATCTATATGCTTGATTATGTGGCAATAAATAAATGAGTAGATTAAATAAACAATGATATTTAGAATCATTGGTAAATAATTCATTGTCAAATTTTTTATTTAATTCGTCTATTATTTTTTGCAAGTCTATCTTCCCATAAAACCTATCAAAAGAGTTTCGAGATTTAAATTGAAACAAATCAAGGAACTTCCTATCAAACTTTTCTTTTTCTAAACAATTAATCAATTTAAAAAGAAATTTAATATTTAATCTTGGATAAGTGTTTATATCATATCGTTTAACAAGCCCATTAACAATTTGAAAGGAATACTCATCACTTTCAATAAAATACTTATTAATTCGTTCTAAGTCACCATCTGTAATATCCGCATCTTTAATATTAAAAATAGATTTTATAAAAATGCCTTTAAACCATTCTTGATTATATACTCGATTCTTTAATTCTTCGGTATTACCATTTCTAAGGGCATGGAATAGGAACGTTCCACAGCCTTCTAAAATTTGAGATTGTGAATTAATATTATTTTTAATGAAACTGTCAAATCGTTCTTCAGAAATAGGATATAGTTCTTCAACTAAATAACTTGATATTAAATAATCTCTAAATCCATCAAATGTAAAGTTGACAACTTCTGTATAGCCAAATATTCCAGATTCATCAGACTTTGGGTCTCTTTTGATAAGAATATTTTCATCTAAAAATCTGATGTATATGGATTTGTTCTTTTCGTCTTCAATGATACTGTCTAAAGGAACATTGGAGTATTGATTATTAGACACCATAAATTTAATAATATTTCTAATAAAATTACGAATGTCGAAATTACCTTGTACCTTAAATTCATCATTCCCTCTTAGTTTCTTATTTATTTCTTCAGCTTTATTATTGTAGTAATTTTTAAATAATTCAGATTTATAAATATTTTTTACAACACCAATGTCTTGCCCTTTGTATGTTTCACAAAATATTCTAAATAATAAAAAATTAGACATTAGTTGATTGTAAACGTTTCCAGAAACTTCTTTAAAATTAATTTCGAAGTGATGAAAATATCCATAAAACAATTTTTCTTTTAATTCATCGTCATTTCCTAAACTAAGATTGCTAATAGAACTTATTTCATCTTGAAATGATGAAATTTCAATATTCTTAAAATTATATTCGAAATAATCCTTCCTACAAGAAATTATAATCTTGATGAAATCATAATCTTGCATATCAGATATAAAGGATTCAAGGTTTGTGCTAAATGTTTTTGTATCAGAATTCTCATTAATACCATCTATAATTATGATCAATGGTTTCTGTAATTGAGAGCATAACTCCTTAATCGTATCCAAAAAGAGTTTAAAATTTTGATTATGACTATCAGGAAATATTTTACTTAATAAAGAATCCCTAATGCTGTTAGGTAACACTTCATTTCCAGTTAGAAAGATTGTAGGTATGTTATTTCCAAGCAAAAATCGTTTTGCATAATCACATAAAAAATTTGTTTTTCCTTGTCCTGCATTTTCAGTAATCAAACAGATTTTAGATTTGATATAATAAATATCTTCTATGCGGTATGTTATTTTAGATTTAAAAGAAGATATATCATTACTTGAAATTTTTAAATTTTTGAGAGTATCTAATTTTCCTTCTAAGTGAGAAGTCCAATCATTTAGGATTTGTTTGTATTCTTCAAGCCTAACAGACGGAATTAAATTACTTATCTCAATATCAAAACAATCATTTTGTTTTGCTAATTTTTTGTTTAACAAACTATAATCAGCCCTTTTTACAGAATCATAAATCTTTTTTTGAAAAAGAATTGGATGTGAAAAATATCTTAAATATTCCCTATTTTTATATGTTTCGATAAAAATCTCAGGTATATATTTACCTGAATTAACTTGTTTTGTAAGTTGTCTTTCTACTTGACTTTTTAAAGCCTTTTCCAAAACAACCTTGTCAATATGTTCAATTTCTGAATGATAATCCTCGAGAATCCTAATTATTTCAGATAATTGAGACTTTATATTTTTAAATTCGGTTTTATCACTAATACTTTTTAAATAATTAAAAGCAGTTTGATATTTTGGTTTAGCGAGTTCTTCTTCAAATATTGTATAAAACTTTTTAAGTTCAGAATTAGAATTAAGAACATTAACAATGTGTTCAGGATTATTGTTTCCTTGTATCATTTTAAGCAAACTTTGCTTTTCTTTTTCTCTTATAACCTTATTAGGACACCATTTTTCTAGAGTTTTATTAAAACATTCTTTAATCTGTCTATTAACATCATCTTTTTTAAATAAAATCTTATAAATGATCGGATTAAGATCAGTAGCAATACCTGCTCCATAACTAATGATAAACGATAAGAAAGCTAATTCCATATTATTTTTTAAAATCTCTGAAAAGGTACAAGTAATTGATAAATTGAAAAAGCTTTAGTTTTATTATTTGTCAAATTTTATAAGTAAGTATTATATAGTTTTTATATCATTTCACACACATTATGCTTCCCTCCTACGTCGTCGCATAAAAAGTGTTCCATTAACAATAGTAACAACTTTCATTTTCTCCAAAGTTAATGTTACATAAAGTTGGACATTATTGTACAAATGCCAATATATCAATGGAAAATTTATTAAATTAGATGGAATAATTGATTTCCAATGGAATATTTTGTGTCAAAAATAATTTTATCGATTCTACAGAAAAGTATAATCCCTAAATTCATGAGTGATTCTTTTACTATCTGGTCTTATTTTGAGTTAGCCCATGGACTTCATAATGTTGTTGAAACTACAAATAATTGTAATGAATTGAGTGTTTCGGGACTTAAACTATTATCCGATCCATTATCTGATGCTGTGGCAGAATCTCTTATAAGAATTGGAAATGAGTCGTTTAAAGTTAGTAAATCTAGTTCTGGTATTTATGTAGCATCAAATTCCTTAAGTGATTATCATTTTCATAATATTCAATTCCCATCCTATAACAGCGGAGGTCCTGGAGGATTTAATTCTGGTGGATTTGGAGGGTTTTCATCTGGAGGGTCAGGAAATTTTCATTAAAATATTATAATTATGGGCTTTAGGCATACTTGTAGACATTGTAGAGGAAGAGGTTTAGAGAGTTTTAATAATGGCCCACATAATACTTGTAATGTATGTAATGGAGTAACTTATATCATTTTACATGGAGAACAGGTTGAGTGGCAAGAATGTCCGCCTTGTAAAGGAAATGGTTTTAGACATATTGGTAACCAAATGATTGGAACTTGCGATACATGTCGAGGAGTAGGTAAATTACTGAAACCACAATAATAGATAATAGATTTTAAAAGTAATGGTTTTAGAAGTATAAAAACATTTCCATTCCACACACATTAATCTTCCCTCCTACGTCGTCGCATAAAAAGTGTTCCATTAAAATTGCAGAAGAAACTTTTTAGAATAAATTTTTTAAAGAAACTGTAATAACAACTTTTGCTTTTAACCAAAGCTCAAGTTACATAACACAGTACATTATAAGACATATATAGTTGCCCTTACCAAGCGTTCGATTGCTATTATAGAATAACTCATTATTATCTTTATAATTCCAACAAATTTTGCATTATCTTTAACTGTATCTTGATAATCAAGTAGATAAATGAGAAATCGCAACCTATGAAAAAAAAAAGGCCACACAAATTTGGTACTTTTCTAGGAGTATATACACCCAGTATATTGACCATACTTGGCCTGATTATGTATTTAAGGTTTGGTTGGGTGGTTGGAAATGCGGGTCTTATAAATACCATCGCTATTGTATTAATGGCTAGTTCCATTACGTTTGTTACTGGTTTAAGTGCTTCTGCCATTTCTACCAATATCAAGGTTGGAGTTGGTGGGGAATACTTTATGATTTCTCGTAGTCTTGGTTTGGAACCTGGTGGTGCTATTGGGATACCACTTTATTTATGTAGAACTTTAAGTGTTACCTTTTATTGCTATGGTCTATCTGAGGCCATTTTGGTATTGTGGCCCGAAAGTTATACAGCATTACCTGTTTATGCATTGCGAGGCTTGACAATTACTTTTATAATTTTAGTCACTGCGCTTTCCGGTAAAAGCGCAAAACTGGTTTTAAAATCTCAAATTCCAATAATGATCATTGTAGGAATTTCGATCATAGCACTTATTATTGGAGTATTAACTCAAGATTTACATGCACCCATAACGGAAGCAACTTATCAAACTGCTCCTGAAGGATTTTGGTATGTGTTTGCTGTATTTTTCCCTGCTGTAACTGGATTTACGGCTGGAATTGGTTTAAGTGGGGATTTAAAAAACCCACAGAAGTCTATTCCAAAAGGCACACTAAGTGCAGTAGTATCTGGAGCTGTAGTCTATCTAATTATTCCATTGTTTTTGGCGATAACTGGTGCCTTAACCTTAGAACAAATGGCAGATCCTGAAGCAGGTGTTACGATTTGGACACGTCTTGCTATTTTTGGACCATGGATTGTGTATCCTGCTGTTTGGGGCGCTGTATTATCCTCTGCATTTGGTAGTATATTAGGTGGACCAAGAATTCTTCAAGCACTTTCCATGGATGGGCTCATGCCAAAATTTTTATCAAAGCTGTCGAAGTCAGGTCAGCCAACAATTGCTACTTGGATTAGTGGGATTATTGCTATTGCAGCGGTATTTCTTGGTGGATTGAATACTATTGCACAGTACGTATCGGTATTGTTTCTTACGCTTTATGTGGCTGTAAATATAAGTGCTGCAGTAGAACAACTTATAAAAGAACCTTCCTATAGACCAAAAATCTATGTTCCTTGGTATGTTTCTTTGCTGGGTGCTTTTGCTGCTATGATAGTTATGTGGTTGATAAACCCACTTGCTTTTGCATTTGCACTTGGATTAGAAATTGTCATTTTCATTTATTTAATGAACAAAAAACTGGAGCAACAATGGGGCGATGCCTCCACAGGGATTTGGATGCACTTAAGTAGATATGCATTGTTGCGTTTAAGTTCTAAAAAAATTCATCCTAGAAATTGGCGTCCAATAATCATCCTATTTATTCATGAGATTAAAGAACATTTACCTTTGGTTAAATTTACAGAAATGTTAGGCCAGAATAGTGGTTTGCTCACTATTTCGAGGTTAATTAAGCTAAGTGAAAAAAAGGAATTGGCAAGGCGTAATGAGATTGTCTTCGAAATGCAACAGGATTTAAAATTGGAAGGTTTACAAGCACTCACAGAAGTAAATGTAGTTAGTGATTTTAAATTGGGAATGAATCTAATTGCAGCTTCTCATGGTATCGCTGGAATAAAAACTAATACGGTAGTATTTGGATGGTCACAAACTCACAAAGGCAAGCTTCAAGAATTGCAGATTATAAATGATCTTGCCACTTCCGGAAAAAATATTCTTGTGGGCTATATTCCAAAGCCCTTTAGCAAGAAAGCTAAAAAACGAATTGATATTTGGTGGCGTGGACAGGATAGGAACGGTGATTTAATGCTTCTCCTCTCCTATCTCATTAGATTGAATAGAAAATGGACTAAGACAGAGGTCAATATATTTTCGATCACTCATTCGGAAGAAGAAAAAACACCTTTGGAAAAACATATTAAATATTCAATAAATGAAGCGCGAATAGATGCCAACATCCATGTCATTACTAAAGATAAAGAGGAACCACTAGAAATATTAATAAATAAAAGTAAAGATGCTGATTTAGTTTTTACTGGCTTAGCAAGAGGAAACGATAATTTTGAAACACGTGTGAAAATAATCGATACTATTGTTACAGAACTTAAGGCAGTGGTGTTTGTTCAGAATAATGGTATGAAGAATGAAATCCCTATTATTTTCCAAAACAATTTATAATAAAGATGGTTTTATCATCCTTATCCATTCCACATACTTTCTGCCTCTCTCCTATAGTCGTTTCGGAAAAAAAGTGTTTACTCGTATAATCTTTTTTAATAGATAGGTGCTTTTGAATCTTAAATTGGTGAGGCTATCATCAAAATTTAGGCTTTTTTATAGTCAGTTATCTCAAATAGTTTTATAGATTATTCTTTAGGTCTAAGTGTTTCAATAACCTGAGCGTCTACCCAAAAAATATCTCCTCTGTCACCACCAAAACCTCTATGAAAGAAAAAATACTTTCCATCGGGTGATACAGATCCATATGCTTCTGCGAATTCTGTATTTATTTGAGCTCCTAAATTAATAGCAGCTCCCCATGAACCATCCTCCTGTCGAAAACTTATATATAGATCAGCGTCACCATATCCGCTTACTCTTTGGTCATCCCAGATTAAATAGGATTCATCTGGAGCAATGAAGGGGTGAGCATTCCATTCTCCCATGTCAATATCCACAGTTAACGGTTTTTCACGTTTGCCGTCTATTAATCGTGAATACCGAATAGGACCAGTTTCAGTTGCTTCATCAAAATAGTAAGTTCCTTTTGCTGAAACCGTAATGCGCATGATATAGATATCTTTAAAAATGTCACTATGATCTTTAACTTCAGACCAACCATAACTAGTTCGTTCTCGATATTTATTTCCTAAAAATAACTTCTTACCATCAAGAGAAACAAAAGGCTCTCCTGCATAAGGAGGGACTTCTGATTCTGTCCAACGATCATTTTTGTATTGTATAACCACCAAGGTATTATTTTTATATTTCCCCCCTCTTCTTCGGAAATAGAACTCCTTTAAATCGGGTGTAAAAGCAGCTTCTGCTTCCCTATGTTCTGTTCGAATAATATCTGGAGCAAATAATTCGGGTATTAAACCCGGTGGCTTTTGCCCAAGATAAGGGCTTTCTATAACTGACGATTCACTGTCTTTTGAATGCTGTTTTTTAGTATTGCAAGCACTTAAAAATAGTGCGAATACAAGGATCAATATAAAAGACGCTTTTTTCATTGTTTTAAATTTTAAAATGTTTGGCAACGTGTTTGTGCATTGTTACTTCTTAAAATAAGCCGTTTTTAACTTGCTGATAATTTCAGTGCTCACCCAATAAACATTTGATTCTCCCCCTTCTTCGTTATATCTACCAAAAAATAAATAGTTACCATCCGGGGTGATACTCGGGCATGATTCAGGAAAATTAGAATTTACTTCCTTTCCAAGGTTAATTGCTTTTGACCATGTTCCGTCTTTCTTCTTAAAATAGACATAGATATCGCTTTGTCTTTGATCATCTTCCGTGTTTCTAGCATTTACCACTATATAATCTTGAGTTGGGGAAATAAAAGCGTGAGCACCTCCGATACCAACTTCTTGTACTTCGGGGAATTTACCGTTTTTATTGGGTGCATAATATGTTTTTCGCTTTGAAATATTGAAATAATAAAGATCTCCGTTTTTGGCTTGATTCGAATAAAAAACCCAATCTTCATTTACCGGTGAGTCAAGTTGTTTTGCATCACTCCAGGAATTCTCCAAGCGGTCTACGTACCAAATTTTCTCATCCCCAAAAATAGAGTCATAAGCCGTAAAATATATTTTGTCACCGCTAAGGTTCACAAATGCTTCCATTTCTTCCTTTTTATTGCCTTTTGTAAAATTTGCTTTTTTAGGATTAGTCCATTTTTTGTCTTTGAGTTTTGAGTAATAGACACTTGCATCTCCGTCTTTTTTACTAGCCGTAAAATATATTTCATCCAAATCTGGAGAAAACGAAACAGAATGTTCATATCTTTCATTTAATGAAATAATACCAGGTGCAAAAATTTCAGGTATTAAGCTTGGTGGCTTTTGTCCAAAATAAGGACTTTCTATAATTGGTGAATCACTGTCTTTTGCACTCTGTTTTTCACTATTCTGGCAAGAAACAGTAAAGATAAATAGCAAAGTTAAAATGGATAAAATTTTTATTTGTTTCATAATCTAGTTCTTATTTGATTTTAAGTTTTAATAAATTTCTATTAATAAAAAATGACCAAAATAAAGCATAAGTGTTTTAGATTCGGTTTATGCTTTGATACGCTATTCTTTTATCAAGTCTGATAACCAATACATACTCCGTACTGTAGTCATAGGCATTGCTGTTTGATGGTTACCTTCAACCACAAGATGTTGTAAGGTTAAACTCTCATCGTTTATGCTTTTAAGCATGGTAATAAATTTTTCGAAATGAGGGATACCTTTCCCCTCCAATATGCCATATGAAATAAAAACATTTGCGTTCAGTTTTTTTCGCTCTTCAGCCGTAGTAGACTCAAGTTCATAAATTTTCCGTATGACTTCATGATCAACTCCAAGAGCTGGACTACCAAGAATGAAATTTTTAAAGGTATTGGGGTGTTTCGATAATATGTAAGCACCAACTAAAGCACCGGAAGAATATCCAAAATAGGTACGTCTGTCAGCATCAGCTCGGTAGTTGCTTTCTACCATCTTAAAGACATCGTTACGAAGAAAGTTCACATAACTGTCCAAATTCCCATAGTTTATTCCTTTTGACCAGGTAAGCCCAGCTATAATAACGTCTTCTATCAGAATTTCAGAGACTGCAGATAATATTTCGATATGCTCTACCGGATGAGTAAAATAGATAACAGGGTATTTTAAATCTGTGTTTTTTTCGTATCCTTCCGGCAGTTTTATGTAAAGTGTATTTAGTGTATCTGTTTCAGAATTACTGATCTGGATGACCTGAGTTCTGGGCATTTCATATGCCTTTTGTGTATCATCGTTTGCACTATTTTCTTGAGCATAGACTGTGTTAAGTGATAAAACACATGTCAATATTAATAATTTCGTTGTTTTCATGTTTTCTTTCTTTAGGTATTATTTTTATCTACGTTGATGCACTTGCTATATGGATTATTCTTTGGGTCTGAGATTCTCAATAAACTGAATATCCACCCAATAAGGGTTTCCTATCACATACCTACTTCCATCTTCTTGATGTTTTACATCTCCCTTCCAAAAAAAGAAATATTTTCCATCGGGTGTCACCTTTGCGCGCTGTTCATAGCCTGGTGTGTTTATGGTATCTCCCATGTTAATTGCTGTTCCCCATGAACCATCTTTCTGTCGAAAACTAATATAGATATCAGGAGTATCTTCACCTTCCATCTCCGCATCCCACATTAAATAGGATTCATCTGGAGCAATGAAGGGATGGGCAATATATTTTCCTGTGTTAATCGCTTTGCTCATCTTTATAGGGGTTTCATATTTGCCGTTTATAAGGCGTGAATAACTCATATAGCCATAGCCGTCTTTTTCGAAATTTATAAAATAAAAATAATAAGTTCCTTTGGCTGAGACGGTGAAACCAGTGATGGGAATGTCTTTGAAAGCTTCATGTCTTCTCATCTCCGACAAAGGAGGCGTGAATCGCTCCTTATATTTCTTTTCATCGGTAGACAAGATAGACTTCCTGCTCCATTTTTGATTTTTGTTTTGCATAACAAACAAGGTAGGTTTTTTATATTTTCCACCAGACCTCGTGAAACTGAGCTCCGTCATATCTGGTAAAAAGGTAACACTAGTTTCATGATACTCTTTTGTCGAGACAATACCAGGAGCAAACAATTCAGGGATTACCCCTGGTAGTTTTTGGTCAAGATAGCGATCTTTTAAGGCTGGAAAATCATTTTGACTATAACTGGTACTAATAATGAGTACAAAAAACATTAAACTATAAAGACGTTTCATAATATACTTTCTATTTAATTTCTTAAGACTTGTGAAGAAAACATTAATAATATTTCATTTGTTTTTTTTATTATCTATATCTACACTATACACCTTGTAATGTAGATTTGTTTTTATTGCTAATAGCAAAAATGACTGTTATATATTTTATTGTTTGGGTCTGAGGTTCTCAAGAACCTGAGCATCCACCCAGAAGATATCTGCTTTGTTACCGCCATCATCAAGAGATCTAGATCGATGAAATAAGAAATATTTTCCATCGGGTGTTACACTGCCATATGCATCTTCAGATTCTGTGTTTATCGTGTCACCTAAGTTTATTGCAGCGCCCCATGAACCATCTTTTTGACGAAAACTAATATATAAATCAGAACTCCCATATCCGTCTTCTCTTTCACCATCCCATATTAAATAGGATTCATCTGGTGCAATAAAGGGGTGAGCGTTCCATTTTCCCGTGTTAATTACCTTGGGTAAAGCTTTGAGCATTGAGCGTTTTCCATCGATTAGTTGTGAATATCGAAGTGTACCCAAGCCCGATCTAGTTGCTTCATCAAAATAATAAGTTCCTTTAGATGAAGCCGTAAGCCGCATGATATAGAATTTATCGAAAGGAGCGCCAAGACTTTTCAACTCCGACCAGCCAGAGTTCGTTCGCTCTCTATATTTTTTCCCCAAATGCATCGTCTTACCGTCAAGAGAAATAAAGGGTTCCCCCGCTTTGCGTGCCACAAGAGATTCGGTCCATCGATTATTTTTGTATTGAATAACCACCAAGGTATTATTTTTATATTTCCCCCCTCTTCTGCGGAAATAGAACTCCTT
>CAJXYJ010000049.1 GCA_913063255.1 uncultured Flavobacteriales bacterium
AAACGAATTATTTTTTCTTTACTACTTTTTTCATTTTTCTTTACTGCTACTTCACAAGTAGTAACCGTAAATGAAGGATTTGAAAACTGGCCTCCATTAAATTGGGAAATTTATGAAAATGGAGTTGCCCTAGATGGATGGATACAAGATTGGCAAGGAATTTCTCATTCAGGAGAACACTCTGCTTATAATGATATAGACAATGCCCAATGTGATAATTGGTTAGTTTCTCCACAAATAAGTGTCACAAGTAGTGATTATACACTTAGATATTGGGACTTAAATGGTTCACCAGAATATTACGATAAAGTTTCCATATTGGTTTCTACCAATAGCGGAGTCCCTACTGATGGAGATTTTATTGAAGTTTTTGTTACAACAAATTTAAATTTAGATTGGGAACAAAAAACAATTGATTTAAGCTCTTATATTGGCGAAGAGATATATGTTGCGTTTCGTTATGAAGGAACTTGGCATACTTGGTTTGTTGATGATGTTATTGTTGGGCCAACTTCTTTTACAGATGGAACATTAACAGGTATAGTTAACCCGACAGGGGTTTCCGAAACTTCAACAACAGAAGATATTATTGTAACTCTTAAAAATTTCGGTACAACTTTAATCGAAGAAATAGATATTGAATGGGATATTAATGGAGCTTCACAACCAACTTATAACAACCCATCACTTAGCTTACAACCTGGATCTAGTATTGATTTAAATTTAGGGTCATATAATTTTAATGCTCCTGGAGTATATACAATAAATGCTGATCTTCTGGTTAATAATGATTTTAATACTTCGAATAATAATATTCAAGGTAATTTCACTATTTCTGAATTTAAAGATGGTGCGATAATAGGAGTTAGTCCAGAAGGGATGTCACCTAATACAGGTCCAATAGATGTTAAAGTGATAATTGAGAATAATTATAATAATTTAATTGAATCTGCTGAAATTAGTTGGAATGTTGATGGAATAGGTCAAACTACATTTATTACTAGTGGTTTGAATTTAAATTTTGGAGAAACTACAGAATTAACAATAGGTCAATTTGATTTTACTAGTGGAGTTCATGAAATCACTGCAACATTAAATGTTATTGGTGATAATAGTTCTGAAAACAACTCTTATACTTCTTTCGCTGCTATCGATACATTTTGGGAGAGTTTTGAAGGAAAAGTTTGGCCTCCTGAAAATTGGAGTATTGAAAACGGGGTCTTGGATAATACAAATTTTGGTGATCCAGTACATGGAGATAAATTTTATTCAACCTTTGCAGGAGACGGATACTTTGGAGTACTTACAGACACGATTTATACACCAAGATTAATGATTAATGAAGGAGATACTTTTAGCTTTTATTTAATGAGAAATCATGCTTTCCCGCTAGTACATGAAGTAGTTTGGAAAGACGGTGTCACAGGTGATGTACACGAAATAGAAACCGTTGAGCAGACTCCAAATGCAAATTGGACATTAATTACAGTAGATGTATCTGCTGCACAAGGTGCTAATCATATAGGTGTTTCAAGTACATCTGATGCTAGTGGTGGAAGTAAATACGATGTATTTACCTCAACCGCTAAACTTCATCTATACGATCATGATATTGCTATCAATAATGGAGACATGTATTTTTTAGCAAAGAAGAATATAAATGAAAGCTTTAGTTGTGTTATTAGGAACCAAGGAGCTTTACCTGTTATAGGTTCCAATTATACCGTTAAGTTAATGGAAGCTCCTGGTGTTGAAATAGCTTCTGTTAGTGGTTTAAATTTAAATTCATGGGAAGAAACAACAATTAGTATTCCCCATACATTTACAAGCATAGACCAACATCGGTTATATTTTGAGGTTGATTATAATTTAGATGAAAATATGGATAATAATACTTTTAGAGAATATGATGTACATGTAGTACCAAATACTGTAGTTATAGATGAGATGGGGCCAAAACATAATATTGACCTTAATTTTCCTTTCGATGCTGCTGGTAGCCCTATAACTTTAGGGACAGATGATATAACACAATCGGTATACCATCATCAAGATTTTGAAAATCCAGGAGATATTTATGGTTTTATTTATTCTTATGATAATTTAATAGCAGCAAATGATGTTAGAGAGCTTCCTTTAAAAGTTTGGATTTCTCAAACAGAATTAACAGAATTAAGTGGTGGATATCTACCTAATGAAGAACTAGTTTTAGTTTTTGATGGAATTATTGAAATACTTCCAGGAAATGGACGCGAATTATATATTCCATTTAATCAACCTATTTCTTATACAGGTATTGAAAACATAGTGGTTCAAAACTATCAATACGATCCTGAATGGCCACCCTCTATTTCTCGTTTTTATAGTACTAATATTTCAGAAGGAGAGATTAGAACAATAGGTTCAATGAATAAGTTTGATTTAGATCCTCTTAATCCAGGTGATTATTATAATTCACATGAGAAAACCCCTTATACAAAATTTGTAGTGGACCCAACTATTAATTATTCAACACTTAGTGGTACCGTTTATAATACTTCTAATATTCCATTGAATGATGCAACGGTAAGTATAGAAGGAACAACTATTTCGGTTCAAACCGATAATAATGGAAATTACGCTTTTCCAGATATAGCATATGGAACCTATGATATTACAGCAACTAAGTTTGGTTATAATGACTTTACTTCTAATCTAATACTTGATGCACCAACTTTTGAATACGATTTTTATTTAACCGAACGAGCACAAGTAGAAGTTACTGGAACTGTTTTTGGAAGTAATAATACAAGTATTCCATTAGAACTAGTAGAAGTTTCTATCGAGGGTTATATTAACGATACTACTATAACAGACACTAATGGAGCATTTACATTTAATAATGTATATGGAGATGCTGATTATGAAGTAAAATTAAGTCTATATGGATATTATGATTCGTTTATTACAATTTCTGTGTTAGATCAAAGTATTGATATGGGAGACCTTATATTAGAACAGGAGTTTATAAGCCCTTTTGATGTAACAGTAAATACTGATTCAAATGCAATTATAGATTGGAATAACCCCTTAGAAAGTACTAAGGTTAAACTTCAAAACGATTTAGATGTAATTACTGGAAGTTATACTAACGAACCATTTGAAAATGTATGGTTAGGAAATATAATTTCAATTTCGGAAATCACAACTTTAACAAGTGTAGAAATTAGAACAGATTATTATGAGATAAATGATGGTTTTGTTACTATTGATGTTTTCGATGTTGCAACAGAGGAAATAATTTCTTCTAGCGAGGTGTTCATCATTTATCTTGACGCAACTCTTACCATTGACATTCCAAATATTGTTGTATATGATGATATCGCTGTTATGGTTCATTGGCAAAATAATCCGGAAAGCACCAATGCACTGGCTGTAGATAATTCAGACACATCTATTGAAAATTCAGCAGTTATAAAATATCCTGGAGGGTCGATTGAACTTTTATCGGATGTTATTGGAGCGCTTCCATATACATCGTTTTTAGTTCGAATAAATACCCTAGACATTGGAAATCCAGACACTAATAATGAAGTTTTAACTTATAATGTTTATCGAGGATTTGCAAATGAATTTCCAGACATTACCAACTGGGAAACAATAAACACCTCTCCTATTACAGGAAATACATTTGAAGATTTAGATTGGTTATCAACAGATCCAGCAGAACAATACAGATTTGCTGTGGAAACAATCTATACCGAAGGAGAATCTGAAGTAACTTTTTCAAATGTGGTAGATGGTGCTGTATTAGGGTTGAATGATAATGTTTTAGATGAAGCATCTATTGTATTATATCCTGTTCCAACAAGTGATAATATTACCATTAGTTTAGGACTAGGCATGCAAACAAACGAACCCATTTTAGCATACGATACACTGGGTAGAAAAGTGTTAGAAATATCCCCTTCTGAAATTGAAAATGGTATGGTTACCAAAAATATAAATCACCTACAAAGTGGGATGTATTTTTTAAAAATCAATATTGATGGTGTAATCGTAAATAAAAAGTTCATAGTTAATTAAGTTTATAGTTATTTTTTTTATTAAAAGGGAGGCTTTATTTAAGCTTCCCTTTTTTATTTGTTCTTAAATTTCATACACGCCAATAAACGACTACAAGCATTTGTAAATAACTATAAACGAAAGTAAGTAGGTAACATGCAATTATCGTTTTATGGTCACCGTATGTTTGCACTGTTGAATCGAACTAATGACATTCAATATAATTAAAACCTTATCTTATGAATACGTTAAGAAACAAAGTACAGTTGATTGGAAACTTAGGAAATGACCCAGAAATTATCACGATGGATTCTGGAAAGAAATTAGCAAAATTTAGTATCGCAACTAATGAGTCCTATAAAAATGCACAGGGAGAACGCGTAACAGATACTCAATGGCATAATGTAATTGCCTGGGGGAAAACCGCAGACATTATTGAGAGTTATGTCACCAAAGGAAAAGAAGTTGCCATAGAAGGAAAATTAACAAATCGTTCTTGGGAAGACAAAGAAGGGGTAAAGCGATATACTACCGAGGTAGTTTGTAATGAGCTCTTGCTATTGGGGAATAAATAGAAAGTTTTATACTGATTATAATCAAAAGGGCGAGTGAAAACTCGCCTTTTTTATTTCCTATTCTTTAATTATAATCGCATTAAATAATTGATTTTGGCTATTATATACTGCATAAATATAACTTCCTGAAGCAAAATTTGAAATGTCTAGCTGGACTTTTAAATATTGATTTTCAGTAGAAATAGTATTGATTTCTTTTATTAATTTTCCTTGGATATCAAACAACTTAATATGAAGATCATTATAGTCTTTATATAACGATGCTTTTATTGAAAATTGATTTTTTACAGGATTTGGATAGGTTTTAACTTGATATTCTTTGGTGTCAAAATCAGTATTAGAAAGTAATTCATTCACACCTGTAATTAATCTTATTAAAGAGGGATTTAAAGGAACATTAGGAACATCTGTTATTGGCACCGCTGAATTTATATAAATAGAATCTCCACTTTGAGTAACGGCCACCCCATTAGGTCTTGAAAAAGTAGCTTCGGAGGCAAGTCCGTCATTATTTCCTCTAACTCCTGTACCTGCTAAAATTTCTAAATCACTGGTATTATCAATATTTAAATAAAAAATGGTACTAGTTGCCATACTTGCTATAAATAATGTTCGCAATCCTGCATGGTAATCTAAATGACCATTGCCAGGGCCACCATTAGAACCTCCTGGAGTTACATTTAATAATGTTGGAGTACCATTAGTAGTTATTTTAATGATGTTTCCATTAGAAAAATTAGATACATATAAATTGTCGTTTTCATCTACTGTAATTCCATTTGGACAAGAATACAAAGTTCCAGAAGAAAAAAGAGTGGAAACTCCAGAAGGAGTTATTTTGCGAATGGTATTGTTTCCACAATTACAAACATATATATTATCATTACTGTCAAATACTAAGCCTACAGGATTAGATATTCCTGAATTGCTAAAAAAAACTCTATTACCGTTTATTATTTTATATATAGTACTTACTCCAATATCGGATTGATATAAAACACCATTACTATCAAAATCGTTACCTGAGGCACCCACAAAATCGGTAGCATATTCAGTAATTATTAAATCTTGATCTAATTTAGAGATTACATTGGGTTGTCCATCACCATCTCCTATACCTAAAAAATCTCCAAAATCTGCAATGTATAAATTCCCAACCGTATCTAATGATAATCCACCACTTCCTTTAAAAGGGGGAGTAATTGTAGTAACTTCTACTTGACCATTTATCTGTAAAATTGTAGCAATTAAAATTAGAACTGTGAATGACTTCTTCATGGCTAATTCATATTATGGTTATAATAAATACAATATTTATTTTTTAAAAGTAAGGTTAGATAATACCGATAATAGTTTCCGTTAAAAAAAGTATAATAAAAAGATAAATTAGTCTTTTATTAGTATATTTGCAGAATAAAATAATATTATCATGAAAATTAACGAGAATATAACTGTAGCAGAAGTGGTTACCGAAAACATTAAAGCATCCAACGTTTTTAAAAAATATGGAATAGATTTTTGTTGTGGAGGAGGAATCACTATCCAAAAGGCCTGTGCTAAAAATGGAGTTGATTATGCAACCCTAGAAAAAGAATTAATGGTTGTAGATGAAATTCCTAATAGAAATCACGATTACAATAGTTGGGATTTGAGTTTTTTAATAGACCATATTATTAATGTACATCATACGTATGTAGAACAAAGTTTGCCAATTATACTTCAATATGCTGAAAAAGTGGCAACTGTTCACGGTCATCATTATGAAGAAGTATTAAAAATAAACAGTCTTTTTCAAGATGCAGCCGCAGACCTTGCTTCGCATTTAAAGAAAGAAGAATTGGTATTATTTCCATTTATCAAACAATTATCAAAAGCCGACAAAGAAGGAACTGGATTTAAAGCAGCTCATTTTGGCACTGTTAATAATCCTATTGCAATGATGGAAAATGAACATGAAACCGTAGGTGATATTTTTAAGGTTATTGCAAAATTAACGAATAACTATACACCTCCAGAAGAAGCTTGTAATACCTTTAGAGCTTTATATGCAAGTCTAGAAGAATTTGAACAAGACTTACACCAACACATACATTTAGAAAATAATATTTTGCATCCTAAGGCTATTGCTTTAGAAAAAAAATTAGCGTCTTAGGTTATTTTTAATGTAGATTGCATTTTTAAATAAAATGAATCTAAAAACCCATATAAAAATTGCCTTAGGTTATTTTTTTATAGTTGCTTTACTGGGACTGTTCATGAGGATGTTTCATGTATTTGATATTGATTTCAATTACAAAAACATACTTCATGCACATTCCCATATTGCATTATTGGGGTGGATTTATACGGCAATAACCACTTTAATTTACCAACTATATCTTTCTGAAAAGAAAATTGATACTTTCTATAAAAGACTTTTTTGGAGTACTCAAATTTCCATTTTAGGAATGCTATTTACTTTTCCAGTTACTGGATATGCTTTATTCTCCATATTTTTTTCAACTTATTTTTTATTGAATACTTATGTTTTTGTGAGGTTGTTTTTAAGGCATACTTCTCCGAAACAGAAAAAAACAAATTCCTATAAATTAATATGGGCATCTTTATGGTTTATGGTTTTGTCGAGTATTGGGCCTTGGGCTTTAGGAATTATTATGAGCACACTAGGCAGTACTTCTCCTTGGTATAGAAATGCCATCTATTTTTATTTACATTTTCAATATAATGGCTGGTTTTTAGTAGCATTAATTGGAATCTTATTTTCGGTTTTTGAAAAATATTCGATTTCGTTTCCAAAGAAAATATTTCAACTCTTTTTTATGCTATTTATAAGTGGAGTAATACTCACTTTTTTCTTATCCATTTTATGGATGAAACCAAGTTTAGGTTTTTATGTTTTAGCAGGAATAGGAAGTATATTTCAAATAGTAGCATTTGGAATATTATGGAAACAATTGAAACTTCATAAAAAACAATTAAAAGAATCCCTTTCAAAAATGGAAGGCATCCTTTTAAAAACAGCAGGATTACTTTTTATAGCAAAACTGTTAGCTCAATTCATAGGATCGTTTCCTGGTATTTCTGAAATGATTTCCAATAATATCGATGTTGTTATTGGATATATACATTGGATATTTTTAGGAATCGTTACGATTACCATTTTTGCTTTTCTAAATCATTTTAAACTCGCCATCCTATCCAAAAAAACGTTTATTATTTACCTTGTTGCTTTTATTTTAACGGAAGCATTACTTTTTTATAAAGGTGCTGTTGTTTGGTTAGGAAGCAATTTAATAGACAGCTATTATTTATTACTGTTCGTTGCTAGTACTATTTTATTATTGGCGATTGTTCTTTTATTTGTAATCAATTTACAGGAAATAAAAAACAGTAATTCTTAATTATTGAGGTGATCAATATTAAAATACCCTCCTTTATTGTCTTTTCTTTCCAATGACTGACTTATAATTAGATGAGAGACATTAATCATATTTCTTAGCTCACAAAGTGAAGTAGCAACTTTAGAATTTTTGTATAAATCTTCAACCTCTTTATACATAAAATCTAAATGATCAATAGCTTTCGTTAAGCGATCCTTACTTCTTACAATACCAACATAATCTCTCATTAGAGCTTGGAGTTGTAAAAGATTGTGTTGTACCAAAATATGTTCTTTAGGAATACTTGTGCCTTCATCATTCCATTCTGGGAGTGTAAAATTAATTGGAGAAATTGAATTCTCGCTATGGTATTTAAAAATATTATGAGCGTAAACTAAAGCTTCTAATAGGGAGTTTGAAGCCAATCTATTGGCTCCATGCAATCCAGTTCGGGTACATTCGCCGCAGGCAAATAAATTAGGGATAGAAGTTTTTCCATCTTTATTTACCACGATACCTCCACACAAATAATGAGAAGCTGGAACTACTGGAATCCAATCTTTTTCAATATCAATATGATTTTCAAGACATTCTTCATAGATGTTTGGGAAATGCTTTTTGAAACCTTTTATATCTAAATGTGTACAATCTAAAAAAACATGAGTATCCCCAGTTTTTTTAAGTTCATTGTCAATGCTTTGAGAAACAATATCTCTAGATGCTAATTCTGCTCTTTCATCATAATCGGGCATAAATCGATAACCTTCTTTGTTCCGAAGAAGTGCTCCAAACCCTCTAACTGCTTCCGATATTAAAAAAGAAGAACCTCCTTCCCTATTATAAAGTGCAGTAGGATGAAATTGAATAAACTCCATATCCATAATTTGAGCTTTAGCTCTATATGCCATAGCAATTCCATCACCAGTTGCTATAATTGGATTGGTAGTATGCCCATAAACTCGACCAATTCCTCCAGAAGCCAATAAAGTACTTTCTGATTGCAAGGTTATAATTTTACCAGTTTTCTGATTTAAAACATAGGCGCCATAACAAGAAATTACTTCAGAATTAGAATTTTCTAAATGATGCTCCGTAATTAAATCAATAGCAAAATGATGTGATAACAGGGTTATATTAGGAAGTTGATGAACCTTTTTTAAGAGTGCTCGTTCTATTTCAAAGCCTGTAATATCTTTATGATGTACTACTCTATATTCGGAGTGTCCACCTTCTTTTCCTAAATCGAAATTACCTTCGGGATCTAAATCGAAATTTGCTCCCCAATCTAAAAGTTCTTTAAATCGTTGAGGCCCTTCTTTTATAACCATTTCAACAACAGACGCATCACATAAATCATCTCCTGCAATTAGCGTGTCTTGAATATGTTTTTGAAAAGAATCTTCTTTAGCATCTAAAACGATTGCAACTCCCCCTTGTGCATATTTAGTATTGGATTCATCTTCATCTCCTTTAGTAACAATAACAACTTTTCTTTTGGGAAACTTTTCGGCTATTTTAACAGCAAAAGTAAGTCCAGCAACTCCAGATCCTATAACTAAATAATTTGTTTTAATCATTTTATTTAGAAAGCGCTAACATGCGTTCAATAGGGACCAATGCTTTTTCTCTTATGTTTTTTGAAACTTCTATTTTTGGACTTTCATGAAGTAAACAATTATAGAGTTTTTCCATAGTATTTACTTTCATATAAGCACATTCGCTACAGGCACAAGTATTATCTTCTTTGGCAGGAGCAGGAATCAATTCTGTATTGGGAACTTCCTGTTGCATTTTATAAAGAATTCCAGCCTCAGTTGCTACAATAAAACTTTTATCGGAATGTTCTTTTACATAATTAATCATTCCAGCAGTAGAGCCAACGTAAGAGGCAACATTAATAATATGTTCCTCTGATTCAGGATGAGCAATGATAATAAAATCGGGATGCTTTTTATGAAGGTCTAATAGTTTTTCTAATGAAAAAGCTTCGTGAACCACACAACTACCGTCCCAAAGAAGCATCTCTCTTCCTGTCTGACTTGTAATATATTTTCCTAAATTTTTATCGGGAGCAAAAATAATAGGTTTGTCTTTTGGAATAGATTCCACAATTTTTAAAGCATTGGATGAGGTACAAACAATATCTGTTAATGCTTTAACTTCGGCACTACAATTTACATAAGTAATCACCGTATGGTTTGGATGAGTATCTGTAAATTCTTTAAAAGCTTCTGCAGGACAGGAATCAGCTAAAGAACAACCAGCTTCAAGATCTGGTAATACTACTGTTTTATCAGGGCTTAATATTTTTGCAGTTTCTGCCATAAAATGAACTCCAGCAAACACAATTATTTCTGCATCAGTATTTGCAGCTTGTTGTGATAACCCTAAACTGTCCCCAACATAATCAGCGATATCCTGTATCTCAGCATCTTGATAATAATGAGCCAAAATCACAGCATTTTTTTCTTTTCTAAGCTTGTTTATTTTTTCTTTTAGTGTCATTTATAACAATTTTGAAATGTTATTTGTTATTTTCAAGCACGTAATCCAAAACCTTTTTCATCAAATGTGCTCGGTCGGTACCTCGAACATTATGAGGATGCATAGGATAACTTAAAAAATCTACCTGCTTTTTATTTTCCACAAAAGATTGCAATAAGGTCATGGTATGTTGAGGTACCACTATAGGGTCTACACTACCAATAATTTCTAAAAGTTTTCCATCTAGATTTCCTACATAATTATGTACTCGAGATTTCTCGAACCCTGCCTCATTGTCTTGCCAACGATCCATATAACGTTCGCTATACATCACTTCATAGAATTTCCAATCGGTTACTGGTCCACCAGCAACAGCTGTTGTAAAAACCCCTGGATGACGTAACATTAATGAGTTGGTCATAAAGCCACCGTAACTCCATCCGTGAACCGCAAGTCTATCTCCATCTACATAAGGTAAAGATTTTAAATAGTCAACTCCCAATAATTGATCCTCCATTTCCACTTCACCAGCTTGTCTATGGATAGCACTTTCAAATTCGAAACCTCGATGACCAGAACCATGATTGTCTAAAGTAAACATGATATAGTCTTTTTCGGCTGCCATCCATTGCATCCAAAGATTTGATCCTCCTAACCAAGAATTGGTTACCAATTGTGCGTGTGGTCCACCATAAACATAAACCAAAACTGGATACTTTTTAGTTGCATCGAAGTTGGCTGGTTTTATAATTCTACCGTATAAATCACTACCATCCTTAGCTTTTAAAGTTACCATTTCAGTAGTTCCTAATTGGTAGCCTTCTATTGGATTTTTAGCTGCGTAAATAGTAACTTCATTATTGTCTATTAGAGATTTTCTTTTTACAACTCTAGGCACATCGATACTAGAGTAACTATCGATGATAAAATTTCCATTCGGACTTAATTGCACAGAATGCACTCCTGGTTCTGAAGTAAGTATCGTGATTTTACCGTTTTTTAAATTGATTTTAAAAGCCTTGGTTTCTCTTGCATCTGTTCCAGTTCCAGAAACAATCACATTTTTTCCACTTTCATCAAAACCTAGGATGCCTTTAATCATCCAGTTAAATTGAGTTAACTGTTTTTCGTTCTTATTATTAACATCGTATAAATAAAGGTTCATAAATCCATCTCGTTCACTTAACCAAAGGAATTCGGTATTGCTATTTGGCAAGAAAACAGCGGTATGTTCTGGCTCTACCCATTTATCGTTTTTCTCTTCAAAAAGTGTTTTCACTTTCTTTCCAGTTGTTGCATCATACATGGTAAACCAAAAATGATTTTGATCCCGATTAACTTCTGCAACAAACACATTTTCCTCATTAGGAGACCAAGAAAGGTTGGTTATATAATGTTCATCGGAAGTGTCAATATCTAAATAAACAACCCTATTATTTTTCATGGAATATACACCAGCTTTTGCTATTTCAGAACCCATTCCATTCATTGGATACTTTATATTATTCAATGTTGCTGGAGTCGTCGTAACATCTACTAAGGGGTATTCGGTTACATTACTTTCATCTTTTTGGTAGAAAGCTAAATAGTTTCCTTTAGGGCTCCAAAATGTTCCTTTGGTGATTCCCATTTCGGAACGGGCAATCGCTTGTCCAGAAACAATATTTTTATCTTCTGAACTGGTCACCGCAATCATTGGATTATTCGAAGTTGCTACATACAAATTATTTTCTATAGTATAAGCTACCGCATTTGCAGCCGAATTGAATTCCGTGTTTTCAGCATTTTCGGAATATTTAATTTCGCCTGAAACTATTTTATCTATATAATTATACTGAATCATAGAATTATTATGATCAAAATACACCGTTTCAGAAGTGATCATAGAAAAAGACCGAGGCATACTTTTTAAACTTGGAACTGCTTTTTGAAGGTCTTCTAAATCGAATAATGCAGGTCTTCTGGATAAATTATAATTTACTTGAACGATATCATTTTCAGTAATGATAAAATCATCTGTATTTTCTATCCATTGTATGGATTTTCTTTCTGGATATAAGCCTTTATAATAACCTAAAACGGCATCTTCTAGATTAAGGTGTTTCACTTCTTGGGCTGTTAAAACAGCAACAAATAATAGTAATACAAAGGGAATCATTTTTTTCATGAGAATAGAATAAATATTTTTTCAAATTTAACGAAAAATGCTGGGTTTTGCGATTTAAAGGAACACGGATCTAACGGATTTTACGAATTTCCACAGGTTAAATTTTAAAAATAAGATTTGTGATTAATCTGTTTAACCAGTTGAATCTGTGGTCTGTTTTTTATACAGAAAGAATTTCATCAGCAACTAGCAAATCTTCATTTCGAAGACGAAGAATGATTTGAGCGACTGCAATTGTATCTTTTTCGCAATAACGTATGATCCTATCAATATCTTGATCTTGATAATACACCTTGCAAACCTCACTGCCCTCAATATCATCTTTTGGTGAAGGCACACCTAAGACATGCGTCATTAATTTAAGGGAGGTATAGGTTTTGTAATCTCCAAATTTCCATAATTCTAAAGTATCTAAATGCGCTACTTCCCAAGGTTTTTTACCAAATAGATTTAGCTTAAACGGAATATCAATACGGTTAATAATCATTCTTCGGGCAATAAAAGGAAAATCGAATTCCTTTCCGTTATGTGCACAAAGCAAATGTTGCGGTTTATTATAATGCGTTTCCAAAAGTGCTTTAAACTCATTTAATAAATCGATCTCCTCTCCGTGAAAGGTGGTTACTCTAAAATTTCTAACATCTCCTTTAAAAACAAAATATCCTACCGAAATACAGATGATTTTTCCGAATTCTGCCCAAATTCCAGCACGATCGTAAAACTCTTCAGGAGTAAATTCTTCTTTACGTTGGTACTTTGTTTTCTGTTCCCATAATATTTTTTCTGTTTCACCTAATTGGCTAAAATCAGAATATAAAGGAACGGTCTCAATATCTAGGAATAAGATAGAATCTAGTTTAATTCTTTTTAACATTTTGAAAGTATTCTAATTGGGAAGGAATTATAAAGATAAGCGTTTTTTTATAAATCTAATTTATCAAAATAGGGATTGTTGCTTTACGGGACATTCGTGCGCTAACAACCATTTTTTACGGTGTAAGCCTCCAGCATATCCAGTTAAAGAACCATCGCTCCCAATAACGCGATGGCAGGGAATTATTATAGCAATAGGGTTTTTTCCATTGGCAGAAGCAGCTGCTCTTATCACCTTAGGATCTCCTAGTCGGTTAGCGATTTCTTGGTAAGAAACTGTTTTGTTAAATGGAATTTCTTCTAATTTATTCCAAACCTTTTTCTGAAAATCGGTTCCTTGAGGGTTGAGTTTTAATTGAAATACAGTTCGAGTTCCTTCAAAATATTCTTGTAATTGCGTAATTGTTGGTTGAAGGTTTTCTGAAATTATGGAAGTTATCTCCACTTCAGTTTCTAAAAAATGAACAGATGCCAATCCATCTTCATTCCCTTTAATTTCTAGACTTCCAATAGGAGTATTTAAATATGCTGTTTCCATAGTATTACCAACCAATATATTTAGGAGGATTAATTTCATTTAGATTTAAATAAACAATCAATTGTCCACGATGATGGGTAACATGATCTTGCATAAGATTTAAAATCTGCAATTTGCTTTTTGTACCCGCAAAGAAATCCACCGTTTCTATTAAATCTTCATCGGGTGTTTTTTCGATAATTTGAATAACACTATCGAACCCTTTTTCTAATTCAATAATAGTTTCTGCTTTACTCAAACCCAAATTAGGCTTCTCTTTTTCGTATTTTATTTCCGTAAAGTAAGAAGTGCTTAGCCATTCCATATTTCCTTTTATATGCAATAATTGCTCTTTAAAACTCATCTGTCTTTCGGTAGGTTTAAAATCATAAAATTCTTCGGGCATTGCTTCTGCAATTTCAATTAAATAATTTTTAGAGTTTTCCCATTTTTCAAGAAAAGCAGTTTTTACAGTAGATTGTTGAGCACTTATTATTGTAAATGATAGTAGCAAAACCAGTAAAATAATTGTAGATTTTTTCATCTTTAATTTTTAATAAATAAACAACTTATATGTTTATAAAGATACTTCAAAAAAGGTTTTTCATCTATAGAAGGATAAAACTGATTGTTCTCACCAATTAATTGTAAAATTTTTAAGACCTTTATAAATTACATTCAATTATATATGCTAGCATTAGAAGATTTTAAAGACCTTGAAAGTGGGAAAATTGATAAAAAAGAGTTTTTTAAAATTCTTAAATCAAAAGTGAGTGATAAACAATTAAAAACAATTCTTTATAATGTAGAATATGAAGATCAATTGGTAAAACTGCAAGCGGAATTAGTGAATCTTCAAAAATGGGTAACGAAACATAAAAAAAGAGTTTGTGTAATTTTTGAAGGGAGAGATGCTGCAGGGAAAGGAGGATCTATTAGAAGAATGGCAGAACATCTAAACCCTCGTTCTAGAAGGATTGTAGCTTTATCTAAACCAACTGAGGTGGAACAGGGACAATGGTACTTTAGGCGTTATATAAAAGAAATGCCTAATCCTGGAGAAATTGTTTTTTTCGATAGAAGCTGGTACAATAGGGCTGTAGTAGAACCTGTAATGGGATTTTGTAACAAACAGCAATATGATAAGTTTATGATTCAAGTCCCAGAATTTGAACATATGCTTTATGAGGACGGAATTATTTTAATAAAATTTTGGTTTTCGGTAACAAAAAAAGAACAACTTAAAAGGTTTGAATCTAGGTTGGCCAATCCCTTGAAAAAATGGAAATTTAGTCCAGTAGATCAAGAGGGGCAAAATAAGTGGAATGAATACACCGATTATAAAGAGCTAATGTTTGTGCATACCCATACTAATTATAGTCCTTGGATTATTATAAAAACCAATAACAAAAAAGAAGCTAGATTAGAAAGTATTCGTTATGTGCTTTCAAAATTTGATTATGAGGGAAAAGGAGATTCTGGGACCCAATTACTTCCAGATCCAAATATTGTACAACGCTACCACAGAACCCTAAAACAATTGGATACTTATGGAGAATAAAATTTCAGAAGAAGATCTACTTTTATTAAATAAGAATAAGAGTTTAAAAATGTTTTTATCTAGCGATAGGTCAAATACAGAAAGGGTCTTGCGATTTTTAAATTATGAAATCCGTTTAAAAAAGTTACAAGAGGAGCTTATTAAACTTCAAAAATGGGTAAAAAAAAATGATGAAAAAATCGTTATTATTTATGAAGGTAGAGATGCTGCAGGAAAAGGTGGCGCTATTAGAAGGGCTACCGAACATTTAAACCCAAGAGAATTTAAAGTAGTTGCATTACCAAAACCTACTGAAGAAGAAATGGGCCAGTGGTATTTTCAAAGATATGTAAACCAATTACCCAAGAAAGGTAGCATCGTATTCTTTGATAGAAGTTGGTATAATAGAGCTATCGTTGAACCCGTTAATGGGTTTTGTACTCAAGAAGAATACGATATCTTTATGAATCAAGTAAACGATTTTGAGAGAATGATTATTGGGTCGGGAGTACGATTAATAAAATTCTACTTTTCAATTTCTAAGAGTGAACAAAAAAAACGGTTTGAGGATATTATTTCAAGTCCGATAAAAAAATGGAAATATAGTGCAGTAGACCAAAAAGCATTAGAGCTTTGGGAGGATTATACCGATTATAAAAAAGAAATGTTCCTTAAAACAGACACAGAAACAGCACCTTGGAAAGTGATAAAAGCCAATAAAAAAACAAGAGCAAGAATAGAAGCTATTGAACATATCTTAGATACCATTCCTTACGAATTTAAAAATGAATCTGTTATTGAACCTATTCGATTTGATAGCTAATCGTAAGATTTCAATTTTTGATATAGCATTTCTAAAAACTCATATCTTTAAAATATTTTTTCACCAATTTAAAAGGATAAATAGCAAATTACTTGTGATCATATAAACTCTAAATAAAGCAGATGAAACCAACATCAATTAATTTTATAGGAATACTATTTCTTTTTTTCTTTGGAATATCTTCAGAAACTATCCATTCTCAAAATTATAATTCAGAATTATACGATGCTATGGAGTATCGATTATTGGGGCCATTTAGAGGAGGAAGATCTGCAGCAGTAGCAGGTGTTCCTAATAAACCTAATCTATTTTATTTTGGAGCAACAGGTGGAGGTGTTTGGAAAACGGAAGATGGTGGGAGAAAATGGAAGAATATATCTGATGGTTATTTTGGGGGCTCTATTGGGGCTATTGCGGTTAGTGTTGATGATCCAAATGTAATCTATGTTGGAGGTGGAGAATCTACTGTAAGAGGAAATGTGTCTTCTGGTTATGGGGTTTGGAAAACCGAAAATGCCGGAAAATCATGGCAACAAATTGGTTTGAAAAAAAGTCGTCATATTCCAAGGTTGGTCATTCACCCAAAAGATCATAATGTCGTTTTTGCAGCGGTGCTAGGAAATATATACAAGCCCACTGCAGAAAGAGGAATATATAAAAGTATAGATGGAGGAAAAACATGGAATCAAAAATTATTTGTCAATGAAAATTCGGGGGCAGTAGATTTAATAATGGACCCTAGCAATCCTAGAATTTTATATGCAGCTACTTGGAATATTAGAAGAACTCCTTACAGTTTAAGTAGTGGAGGAGAAGGTTCTGCACTATG
>CAJXYJ010000050.1 GCA_913063255.1 uncultured Flavobacteriales bacterium
GGGGTTATAAAATGCCATTTAAACATCAGTAATATTTATAAAGTTATTGGAGAAAGAGCAAAGGCAATAAGTTTTATAGTCGAGGGGCTAGAAATTGCCGAAGCTATAGAGAATGATGTGTTTATTGGAACATGTTTAAACAACCTTAGTATTTTATATCAATACATCGGAAAAAACGAAAAGGCTATTCCTTATTTTTTTCAGGCTCTTGAAATAAGCAAAAAATCAAACGATAGTGTAAGTATGGCCAAAGTCCTTAATAATATTGGCGTTTCTTATCAAGAATTGAAAAAGAAAGACTTAGCGATTAAATATTATTTGCAGGCAGCTGAAATAAAAGAAAAAATTTCTAACAAAAGCGATATTGCAGGCACTTGGATTAATATTGGATCTTTGATGTTGGAAGCCAAAGATTATACCTCTGCTCTTAATCATTATACAAAGGCATTAAGGCTTTCTGAAGAAGATCAAAACGAATTATTAAATAGTGAAATATTAAGAGACATTGGGGAAGCCTATATTGGTTTAAATCAATATGAATTTGCCCTTCTTAACCTGAATAGAAGTCTTGCAATTGCAGAAAAGTTTGGAATGAAAGAAAGAAAGTATGAAGCCTTGAACTCCCTTACAGAACTATACTCAAAAATGGATAATTTTGAAAAAGCTTTTGAGTATTCCCAAACCTTAAGTGTTTTTAATGACTCGCTTATAAAACTGCATAACGACAATGAGATTGCTGAAATTAAAACCCGTTATGAAACGGATAAAAAAGAACAAGAAATTGTTAAGTTGAATAATGAGAAAAAGTATACAAGGCTAGTAAATATTTTTCTTATATGTTTTTCTGTAATGCTTTTGATAACCTTGTTTTTTATATTTTTTAGTTTGAAAACACGAATTACCAAGAACAAAGAAATTGCCAAGTACCAACAATCGCTAGTAGAACGAAAATTGACCATTTTAAAGTTAGAACAAACAAACCTAGAACAAAACCTAAAGCATTCAGAGAAAGAGTTGGTAGATATGGCACTTTACATCGTTCAGAAAATTGAGTTTTTAGAAACCCTGCAAAGTGAAATTAAAACCATGCAAAAAGATTCTGGAAGTTCAAATCAGGAAATAACCAAAAAGCTTTCGAGTTTAATAAGCCATAATTTAAGGTTGGATAAGGAGCAGGTAGACTTTCAATTACACCTAGAAAAAGTAAATCAATCCTTCTATAAAAAATTAGAACAGAAGTTTCCAAAAATCACTCAAAACGAATTAAAACTTTCTGCCTTATTGCGGAGTAATTTTACCTCTAAGGATATTGCTACTATATATAATATTTCTCCTTCCAGTGTGGATATGAATCGATATCGATTAAGAAAAAAGTTCAACTTGACAAATGAGGAGAACTTAAGCCATTTCTTGAAAAACATCTAAAAGTAGAGTTCTAAAATTCATAATATACTGGTATATAGTTTCTTAAAAATTTACTTGTAGAGATATTTCTTGTAAAATATTGCTTTAGTATAGATAGAGTATAGATAGAATATTGTGCCAAAACATGGTTGTACCAATACTTTTGAATTCAATTTTAGAATAAAGTGTCATTTTAAAACAAATGATACAATAAGTAAATCAAAAAATTAAATTCAAAAAGCAATGAAAAAAGTATCCCTATCCATTCTAATGGTATTCAGTCTTGTGTTTAGCACAACCGCACAGCGAAATGATACCAGCCAAAACGTAATAGACGATGTTAGTAGCCAAGAAGTTTCAAGTACAAGCAATAATTTATTAGTTAAGTCTAGCAATATTAATTTAACAAACAGATCAAGTTCGTCTTCATTAAATGAAGATTTTGAAGGAGACCTTTTCCCACCACTAGGCTGGGCGGTAATAAATGGAGGAGACCCTTCAACTTTCTTTAAGTCACAACGGGGAGTTTTAGAAGGAACAGGATGTGCTTCTATATGGTACGATGAGAATGGTAATGCTCATGAGGATTATTTAATTACACCTAAACTAGCAATATCTGCTGGTAATACTACATTATCTGCTTTTTTTGCAACTCATAACTTTGTTTTTCCAGAACCTTATGATGTAATGGTTTCCACCACCGGAACAGAAGCTGGAGATTTTGTTCTTTTTCAAGCAGAAGTTGACCCAGGAGATTATTATGTTTTGAGAACGTACGATTTTTCAAGTTATATGGATCAAGAAATTTATGTTGCCTTTCGCTCTACATCATTAGGACATGCGTTATATATAGATAATATAACAGGGCCTCCTGTAGTTTTTTCTGCCACCCATGATCTTTTGGTTTCAAATATAACACCTCCATCAACTTTAATGGATTCTTTTATACCTAAGGTTTCTGTCACTAATTTTAGTAACACAGATGAATCTTCATATACAATAGTAATTACTAATGGAGGCTCTTATAATGAAACTGTAAATGTTTCTACAACTATCCTAAGTGGAGAAATATTAGATATTGAATTCCCAGCCTTTACACCCGATGTGGATGGAAGTATGTCTTTTACCGCTACAGTTACAGTAACTGGAGATGAAGATACCTCAAACGATACATTAACGAAAGACATTTATGTGTACAACCCAATTTTCGAACAACATGAATTTGTCAACGGCCCTGGGGCACATGATACTGGAGCTGACGTTTCTATGTTAGAACAAGAACAAACAGGTTTGGGAAAAGGGTTTAATTATAATCAAGGCTTTGAACTTGCAGATGATTTTATAGTACAAGAAGGACAAGAATGGACCGTTAATGGTTTCCGATTTTTTGGATATCAAACAGGTAGTACTCAACTTTCTACTTTGTATGGATTGTACATGAAGATTTATGAAGGTAACCCTGATCAAGGAGGGACTATTATTGCTGATTTTGGTGATGAAAACTTAAGAGTATCTTCAAAATGGGTGAATGCTTACCGTATGGAAACAGGAGATTATACTGGGACATTAAGACCTATGATGGAAATTATTGGTGAAATTCCAGAACTTGTATTGGAGCCAGGAGAATATTGGGTATCCGTTGGAGCTATGGGTTCTATTGGTAAAAAGAATAGTCCACAAATTGGTCCTTATATGGCTCACTTACAATTGGAAAGTGGAAATACCAATACAGGAAATGCAATCCGTATTTTTCAAGGTATTGTGATGGATTGGAATGATGCCGGTGTCCCACAAGGAATGCCTTTCGATGTTTTTGGAAGTATAGAGGAAGAACTTGGAGTGGATGAGAATGACATATTAAACTCGAGTATTTTACTATACCCAAATCCAGTACAAGACGCTATTAATATTGAAAATATAATAAACACTAAAATCAATTCCGTTAAATTATACGATACCCTAGGAAGATTGGTTTTTGAAGAAGATGAAATAACTAATCAAATTCAAGTATCGCAATTGCAAAGTGGTCTATTGTTTGTGAAAATTGAAACAGATAATGGGACTATAACTAAGAAAATAATAAAAAAATAGTTGGTGAAGGAGTATTAATATTCCATTTTTTAATCTCCCCATTCAATGATTATTTTGAATGGGGATTTTGTTTTAAAGAGTTTCAAAATTGGAGGACGCATATTGCGACCTCCAATTCTTCAGCTAATATGGGATTGCGATATGCTCCATTTTGTTTTACAGAACAAGGAGTAGCCATGTTATCTAGTGTCTTAAATAGCCCAAGAGCTATTGCTGTAAATATAAGAATTATACGCATATTCACTAAAATAAGAGAAGCGTTTACAGACAACTTGAACTTAAAATTGGAGGTAGAAGAGATAAAAAAGAAGTTATCTAATCATAGTAAAAATATAGAATTGGTCTTTAACTATTTGGATGAGCTTGTTGAAAAGAAAAATAAACCAAAAAGTAAGATTGGATATAAAAAATAAATAAAACTGGATTTTTTCTTTTAGGAGCTTCTAGATTACTTTTTATTTTTTTCCTTATCCTTAAATTCTTTTTTCTTACCGGCTAAAGTTCTTCTGGAATAGTGCTTGTTTTTAATCCAAAGGATCTCGCCATACTTTCCTTTTTTAATACTAGAATCTACGCCAAATATTTTCTGATGATAGAGTTGAACTACTTTTTTATTGGAACAATGCCCCACTACCACATGTTCGATATCCATAAGGTCTAAGATTTCATCTATTTCTTCCTCCTTTAAATCGTCATTAAAATACCCGCGATACCAGATTAAGCTTTTTTTACCATAATAGGTTTTATAGAAATCGGTTACTTTCATTTCCTCTTTACTCCGTTCTATAGAACTTCTCATAATTGCATTAATTTTTTCAAGAGTAAAATCGTTTTTAGAAATAAACTTTTTAGAAACACCTCCATGTACAAAGACATTTTCATTAATCTGTACAATGGTGTTTTTAGAACGTAACCACCTTCCCAAAACAGTGTTATTATCAAAAAGCTCATGATATTCTTTGCTTAGTACTTTGCTCGATAACACATAATCTTCATGTATATATCTAAGGTCCCCATGAAGCACCATATACTCATGATTCCCTAATAAATAATGTACTCGCCCACCCTTGTTTTTTGCCTGCTGTTCTAATTTAAAAATTAACCATAAAATTTCGTTCACTTTTGGGCCTCTATCAAAAACATCTCCTACAATGACCAAGTGTCCTTTTCCAAAATCCCAGTTGAGGTCTTCATCTATGATATTATTATTGATTAATAGTTCCACCCCAAGATCGTACTGCCCGTGTAAATCGCTAAATGCAGCAATTTTTTTAATGTTATTAAAAACCGTTTGGTCTGGTGGGAATTCAAAGTCAAAAGCATCTGACTTTAACGTTTTTGTGATGACTTCTCCATTAACAATATTTGTTTCAATGAATTGGTTTTCTTTTATAAAAACATAAGGGCCATCATTTAGTTTTGATAGTTGATAAGCTAAACTATCGGTTATTTTTATTCCTTCTTGACAATTAGAAATTGTTACGATGACTAAGAAGAAAAGGAAGAATAAACTTGTTTTATTTTTAAACATTAGAAGCTATTATTTAATACCGTTAATATAAACACTTTCCAGCAAAACATATTGTTTTTTTTTAGTCTATCTATTTATTAAAATTAATAATATATTTATAAAAAATTAAACAGCTTATTATGAAACAATTATTTACTCTTTTATTTTTATGTAGTTCAATCGCCTTATTTTCCCAACAAGTGGATAGACAAAAAGTGGTTGTTGAAGTAGGAACTGGAACTTGGTGTCCATCTTGTCCTGCTGTAGTTAGTATCCTTCATCATTTTGTGGATCAAGGATTAGAAATTGCTATTGTAGAATATCATAATAACGATGACTATACTAATGCCGCTTCCATTATAAGAGAAAATTATTATAATTTCCCTTGGTTTCCAACAACCTATTATGATTCTAACCATATAGGTTATGACGATTGGGCAACAGAAAGTGTACACCTTCAATATTATGAAGACCGCATGAACACTCCTTCATCGTTTAATGTAGCAATTGGTGCTGATGTTGCAGAGGACGTTTTAAGTGGAGTTGTTACTATAGATAAAGTAGCAGAGTATACAGGAGAAAACCTGGTATTACATATAATCGTTACTGAGTCTGATATTCCTGAAGTTTGGCAAGGATTAACAGAATTAGATCATGTTGAAAGAGCGATGTTTCCTGATGGTAATGGAACCGCTATAGATTTTTCATCAGGCGATCAACTAGAAATTGATTTTAGTTTTGATTTAGACCCATCATGGGTTAAAGAAAATTGTGAAATCACATACTTTATCCAAGACAATGATACTAAAGAAATTCTTCAAGGAGATTTTATAGATGTAGAAGATATTGTGCTGTCTAATGGGGGTGACTTAAGTGAAATGAATAAGGCATATTTTTATCCCAATCCAGTTCAAAATGAATTGTTTTTAGCAGCAACAGACATTCAGGCAGTTACTAAAATTGAAATTTATAATTTGTTAGGAAAAAAGATTTTAGAGCAAAACAATTATTCATCAGCAATTAATATTTCTCATTTACCACAAGGAGTTTATTTACTTTCCTTTTATGAAAATGATGTAAAAAAAGTATCTAAGATTATTAAACATTAGAAATTCAAATTTTATAAATCTTAAAGCCCAGAATTTTAATTCTGGGCTTTTTTATTAATTCTTTATAATTTATTTTACATCACCTTAACATTTTTTTATTTTTAATGTTAGACTTTTGGTTTACAATAAGAAAGAACAAACGTCAACGAAACGAAATAAAATTCACCAGATTGGTAACAGATACCTTTTTATTTCGTCTACTTTTTAAGACTGAGCAACTATTATCATCAATTCTTCGTCTTTAATAGTATTAACCATTTTTATCTATCATGTTATTAATAAAGTATACACTTTCCATTTTTTGTCTTTTTGTTATTTCCATAGGGACAGCGCAAAATTTTTCAGCCAAAGTAATTGATCAGGATACTGGCGAGCCCATACCCTATGCTACAATAGAAACTGGCCCCAATCAAGGAATCATTACCAATGAAGAAGGAGAATTCACCTTTCTTTTAGACCAAATAAAACAACCGCAAGACTCTATTTATATCTCTTATATGGGCTATGAAACTAAAGGGGTTTTGTTGGAACCTCAAGATAGTCTAGAAATATCTTTAGTCCCAAAGATATTTGAACTGAAAGAGGTTTATTTAACTACAGAGGTTTTAAATGTAGACGAGATTATTGAAAGAGTAAAAGAAAATGTTGAAGATAACTATATGGTAGATCTAACACAGAAAAAGATTTTTTTCCGTCAATCGGAATTCAACACAGTAAAGAAAATGGATTTCGGATTTAAAAAATCTACTATCGAAGAACTCGACAAAAAATTAATCGATAGTATTGCTGACTTGATTCCTAAAAAATCTTCTTATTATAAAGAAGTAGTTGGTGATTTTTATGGCGATTATACCCAACATAAATTATATGTAGAAAAAGCAGCCGAATTGTACGATAAAAATAGCGATATCTCTGCGGAAGGAATTGGAAAAGAGATGGAGCGAATTTTTAATGAAAACGTAAAGAAAGATTCTTACTTAAAAATAAAATCTGGAATCTTTGGAACTAAGGTGCAAGTAGACTCTATCATTAAAGAAAATGAAGAAGCAAAAAAAGAATATGAAGAAAGAGCAGGAAACGGAAATAAGTTCTTTCAAGAACAAATTAAGAATCGTATTTCAGATCTTTACGAACAGTTGTTTTTTCATGAAGATTCCAAAATCGACATCCTAGATAAGTCCAGTCGTTATAATTTTGTATTAGAAAACTATACCGTAATTGATGGAATGACGGTTTATGTCATCCCTTTTACACCAAAGGGGGGTAAAGATTTTAAAGGAACCTTATATGTAAATACCCAAGATTTTGGGATAGTACGGTTGGACTTTCAAAACGTGAAACCTATCAAAAAATTTAGTCTACTTGGGCTTACCTTTCGGAATACAATTTATAGAGGAAAAATGCTCTTTGATAAAGATGAGAATGGAGCCTACAGTCCAAAATATATAGAACTAGAAGATGGAAGTTATTTTGCTATAGATCGACCTTTAAAAGTAATTGAAAAAAACAAACATGTTAAAGGAAGAAGAAAACAAAACGAACTTTCCTTGGCTTTAGATATTCGAATGGAACAGCTCGTTAAATACGAATTGGTGGTCTTTGAATCTGAATCGATTTCTGAAAATGACTTTACGAATGTTACCGAAAACACAGATGTTATCGCCACTTATTTATCACAATACGACCCTAACTTTTGGAAAAGCCATACCATTATAGAACCTAATGATGCAATAGAATCTTTTAAAGTAGTGGAATAATTTTTTTAATTAACTCTTTTCACAATTAAATAAAAATCATTTTCGAGAGGAAGATAGCCTTGGTCATATAAATAATAGTAAACTGCACCAGCCTTGGTGGTATAGGTACTGGTAAAAAATTCAAAACTAAAACCGAGGCGCAACAATTTTTCTTTGGTGGTTTTTGTTTTGTCTCCAGGGTTTAACGTTTCTAGTATTCTATAGTTTTTCCGAAGTCGATTATTAACATTCCGAATCAAGTTTTTGCTGTCCTTGTTTAATTCATTATTATGTGAGTTTCTACAAGCATCACTACAAAACTTTTTATCGGCTCTACCAATAATTTTATCACCACACTCTGGACAAAGTTTTTCCATAACTATAAAACTAACAATTATTTGTTAGAATCCTTATTCTTTTCTTTAAAATGTATTCTATAAATCGCTTCTAATTTTACAAAAGCACTGCCTAAAATATCTGGGTTTAATTGTGTTCTGTCATCCCCAAAACTAAATGCAGAAATCCTATAATCTAATTTATCACCTTGCTCATATACCTCGTTAGTATTACTAGAATAACCTACTTTTGCTCTTAATAATATACTGTTTTCTAATATTCCATATTGAAAATAACTAGAAAATTCTATAGGTCTCTGATCTACATAAACAGGAATAGAAGTTTCCTGACTTATATTATAACTACGACCAATTGCAAAATAATCAAAACCAACAACAGCCTTTCCAAATTTATAATTAACATTAGCAGTTATGGGTAAGGATGCATCAATTTCAAAACGATTATTTGGACTTAAATAATAAGCGCCAATTATTGGTGTGGCAAAAACTCCAAAAGATTCTGTAGAGGCATAAAACCCAAAGCGATATTTAAAATGTTGATTCTTTTTAAGCTTTGCGACGGCATAAACTCCAAAGTAAAAATCATCTCCAGATATATTTTTATAGTCGGAAGCAATTTTTGGCAATAAAACGACAGTACTACTCCATTTTTTAGAATAGGTGGTTGCCAATCCAATTTTTAAAAGAGTATTGTATAAAGTAGTAGATTGATCGTAATCTGGTGATAATAATAAGTGGTTTGAACTAAAATCTATGCCAGTAATCAAAGCGTGTTTTTCGTTTAATTCAACAGGAAAAGTTATTGCTGTATTATAGGCATTAACATTAGTGCTTTCATCGGTGCCTTCAAACTTAGCATCAAAAGTATTACTATATCCTAGTTTTAATATATCTACATATTCCTGTGCACTTGATATTAAGGGCAGAAATAAAAAAATGACAATAATTTTTTTCAAAAGAAATAAAGGTTAATTAATTTATAAAACTTAGAGTACTAATCTACTAAAAAACAAACTATATTTGTTACTTAAAATTTAAGCCCTATGAAAATATTAAAAAGTCTATTTGTTTTATTTGCTGTTGTATCATTAGTTAGTTGTAACAGTGATGATGATAACAATCATTATATATTAAACAATTCTAACCTAGAGGGATTATATAAAATCAATCATTTTGGATCTACAGAAGTAAAAACAACAATCGTTGATGGTTTTGTAGTAGAAAAAACAACAACTAGTGTTGGCGATACATTTGAAGTAGATTTTACCTTTACAGAAAACGGAACTTATAATGTTGATGGGTTGTTTAGAGATGTCTTTACCGTTGTTGTTAATGGTGTGTTAGATGAAGAACAATCTGGTTCAGATATTATTGAAATAAATAATGAGGGGGGTAATTATTCAACAAATGATGCTTCTATGACAATAGTATTAGATGGTGAGGTTTACGATGTAACTTTATTTAATGAAAATGAAATTCGATTTACATTTGAAGAAATGTGGGAAGAGAATGGTTCAGAATTTGTTTATTCAGAAGAAATTAGACTGGAAAGACAATAATCAAAAAAATTAACTAAAAAAAGCTCTGTAGTTAATTCTACAGAGCTTTTTTATTCGCTTAATTTTAAGGCAATAAGCATTGTCTTATCTTTACAATTTCTTAATTTCGCAGCTATCTTTTAAAAGCTGATAATCTTTTCAATAAAGAACTAAAAATACCCGATTATACGGGCAATAAATATGAACACTGAATTTAAAACATATAAAGGATTAAATCTCCCAAAATTAGGAGAAGAAATACTCGATTTTTGGGAAAAAGAAAATGTTTTCGAGAAGAGTATTTCTAGTCGGGAAGGCGCAACTCCTTATATATTTTTTGAAGGGCCTCCCTCTGCAAATGGGTTACCAGGAGTACACCATGTATTAGCACGTGCTATAAAAGATATTTTTCCGCGTTATAAAACCATGAAAGGCTTTCAGGTAAAACGAAAAGCAGGTTGGGATACACACGGATTACCTATAGAGTTAGGAGTAGAAAAGGAACTGGGAATTACCAAAGAAGATATTGGTAAAAAAATATCTATCGAAGACTATAATGCTGCTTGTAGAAAAGCGGTGATGCGTTATACCGATGTTTGGAACAACCTTACCAAACGTATAGGTTATTGGGTTAATATGGACGACCCATATGTTACTTACGACCCAAAATATATGGAAACGGTTTGGTGGTTACTAAAAGAGATTTATAATAAAGGATTACTATATAAAGGCTATACCATACAGCCGTATTCTCCAAAAGCGGGAACTGGATTAAGTTCGCATGAGTTGAACCAACCAGGGACTTACCAAGATGTTACCGATACCACTGCAGTTGCTCAATTTAAAGCAATAAAAGAATCGTTGCCAAACTTTTTAAAAGAAGTAGATGGAGAAATACACTTTTTAGCTTGGACCACTACACCTTGGACTTTGCCTTCTAACACTGCATTAACCGTTGGGAAAAAGATTGATTATGTTTTAGTAAAAACGTTTAATCAATATACTTTTGAAGCCATACAAGTAGTTCTAGCAAAAAATTTAGTTGGGAAGCAATTTGCTGGAAAGTTTGAAGAAATTGAAAGTGAATCTGAATTAAATACTTACGAAGCAGGAACAAAAAAGATTCCTTATGTAATACTTAAAGAATTTAAAGGAAACGAAATATTAGAAAGTCGTTACGAGCAATTATTGACCTATGCTTTGCCGAATGACAATCCTGAAAATGCCTTTAGAGTCATTGCTGGAGATTTTGTTACTACTGAAGATGGTACTGGAATAGTACATACTGCCCCAACCTTTGGAGCCGATGATGCGATGGTTGCCAAACAAGCGCAACCCGAAGTACCGCCGTTGTTGGTGATGGATGAAAATGAAAAGTTAGTCCCATTGGTAAATTTGCAAGGTAAATTCCGCTCAGAAATGGGCGAATTTGCTGGCAAATATGTAAAGAATGAATACTACGCAGACGGAGAAGCTCCAGACAAATCGGTGGATGTAGAAATTGCCATTAAATTAAAGATAGAAAATAAAGCCTTTAAGGTGGAGAAATACACCCACAGTTATCCAAACTGTTGGCGTACCGACAAACCTATTTTATACTATCCTTTAGATTCTTGGTTTATAAAAGTAACCGATTTTAAAGATAGAATGCACGAGTTAAATTTGGGAATCAATTGGAAACCAAAAGCTACTGGCGAAAAACGTTTTGGAAATTGGCTTGCCAATGCGAATGACTGGAACCTTTCTCGTTCTAGATATTGGGGAATCCCATTACCTATCTGGAGAACGGAAGATGGCAAGGAAGAAATAGCAATTGGTTCTGTGGAAGAATTAAAAACCGAAATGCAAAAATCTGTTGCAGCAGGTATGATGCAAAAAGACATTTATGAAGATTTTATATCGGGAGATTTTTCTGATGATAATTATAATAAGATAGACCTTCATAAAAACATTGTAGATGAAATAGTATTGGTTTCCAAAAATGGAAATCCGATGAAACGTGAAGAAGACCTTATTGATGTTTGGTTCGATAGTGGTTCGATGCCTTATGCACAATGGCATTATCCTTTCGAAAATAAAGAGAAGGTGGAAGACACCTGGCGTAAAGCAGATTTTATAGCAGAAGGAGTGGATCAAACCCGTGGTTGGTTTTACACATTGCACGCAATTGCAACCATGATTTTTGATGATGTAGCATATAAGAATGTAGTTTCTAACGGACTGGTACTCGATAAAAATGGACAAAAAATGTCCAAACGTTTAGGGAATGCAACAGATCCTTTTGAAACTCTAGATAAATTTGGACCCGATGCCACACGTTGGTATATGATTAGCAATGCCAATCCTTGGGACAATTTAAAATTTGATATTGCTGGTATTTCAGAAGTGAGGAATAAATTCTTCGGAACCCTTTACAATACTTATAGTTTCTTTAGTTTGTATGCAAATTTGGATAATTTTAATTATTCAGAAGCAGATATTGTCTTAGCAAAACGTCCAGAAATTGACCGATGGATTCTTTCAGAATTACATACTTTAATTAAGAAAGTAGATTCTTTTTATGGAGAATATGAACCTACAAAAGCAACAAGAGCTATCTCTGAGTATGTGCAAGAAAACTTAAGCAATTGGTTTGTACGATTGAGTAGAAGACGTTTTTGGAAAGGCAGTTACGGGGAAGATAAAATTTCGGCATACCAAACTTTACATACTTGTTTGCTTACGATTTCTAAGTTAAGCGCACCAGTTGCGCCATTTTTTATGGATCGATTGTATCGTGATTTATTACAAGGAACTGTTAAAAATGATGAAATATCGGTTCATTTAAGTAACTTTCCAATCTATGATGCGTCCTATGTGGATAGTGCACTAGAACATAAGATGCAAAAGGCACAAACCATATCGTCATTGGTATTGTCTTTACGACAAAAACAGAAGATTAAAGTTCGTCAGCCATTGCAAAAAATTATGATTCCAGTGCTAAATAAAGCACAGCGAGATGAAATTATTGCAGTTTCAGACTTAATTAAATCTGAAGTAAACGTAAAAGAAATTGAGCTGATCGATGAAGGATCTGGAATATTAGTTAAACAAATAAAACCAGATTTTAAGAAGTTGGGTCCTCGTTTTGGGAAAGACATGAAAACCGTTGCACAAGCGATTACTAATTTTGGTCAAAAAGAAATTTCAGAATTAGAAAAAGAAGGTGAAATAACTGTTTTGATTAACGAAAAAAGTACTACATTGTGCATTGATGATGTAGCGATAAGTTCTCAAGATATTGAGGGTTGGTTGGTTGCAAACAGTGAAGGTGTAACCGTTGCATTAGATGTTACTATTAGCCCAGAATTAAAAAACGAAGGCATTGCAAGAGAGTTGGTAAATCGTATTCAGAACTTACGTAAAGACTCTGGATTTGAAGTAATGGATAGAGTAGAAGTTACCCTAAAAGACGACGAGATATTAAAAAAGGCAGTAAGCCAAAATATTGAATATATTAAACAAGAAACCTTAACCGAAATATTGCAATTTAAAGAAGAACTAAGCGAGGGTACAGAAATAGTTTTTGATGATGTTGTTAGTATTTTAAACATTAAAAAAGTGTAACTATGTCACAAGAAATAAGAGACAGATATAACGATACAGATTTAGAAGAATTTAAAGCTTTAATTCTTGATAAAATCGAAACTGCAAAAACACAATTACAATTAATTGAGAGTGCGTATAGAAACGATAGTAATAATGGTACAGATGATACTTCCCCTACATTTAAAGCTTTTGATGAAGGAAGTGAGGTAATGAGTAAGGAAACTTCTTCCCAATTAGCCATTCGTCAAGAAAAATTTATACGGGACTTAAATAATGCATTAATCCGTATTGAAAATAAAACCTATGGTATTTGTCGGGTTACTAAAAGATTAATTAATAAGGAACGATTAAAATTAGTACCTCATGCAACACTTAGTATAGAAGCTAAGAATATGCAATAGACAGGTTATTTATGTCTCTTAAAAAATCCATTTTCATCATTGTCTTGGTCTTGCTTATAGACCAAATTTCAAAAATATATATTAAAACAAATTTCTCTTTAGGAGATGGTGTTTTAATATTTGATTGGTTTCGAATCGTTTTTGTAGAAAATGAAGGAATGGCTTGGGGAGCAAAAATCCCTGGACAATACGGAAAATTATTTCTAACTCTTTTTAGATTGGTTGCCATTGTTGGTATTGGTTATTGGCTTTGGGATTCGGTGAATAAAAAGTCATCCAGAATATTAATTACATCTATAGCTTTAATTTTTGCAGGTGCTCTTGGAAATATTATTGATTCTGTATTTTACGGATTAATTTTTAACGACAGTCATCATCAAATTGCTAGCTTTTTTCCTGTAGATGGAGGTTATGGTACTCTTTTTCATGGAAAGGTTGTAGACATGTTACATTTCCCTTTATGGGAAGGGTTTTTGCCTAAATGGGTTCCTTTTTGGGGTGGCGAATACTTCACTTTCTTCGACCCTGTTTTTAACATAGCAGATATGGCAATAAGCACAGGATTTGGTTTATTAATAGTGTTTAATAAAAAAGCATTTCCGAAGGAAATAGAAAAACCTGTTGCACCTATTTCAGAAAGTAAAGAAGAATAGATTTCTTAGAATCGCGAATAAGATAACAATAACGATATAGCTTATTATTACTTTGTTGTTGTAGAATAGAGGAATGCGATGTTTCTTATCAAAAATAAAATTCCAAAATTTCAGACCTAATCCTAATAAGAAAAAAGGTAGGCTTAATACAAATAATGCATTCAATCTAAACGCTTCAATTATATTAAAGTGAAATAATTGGTGAAGAGCTCTTTGGGATCCACATCCGGCACATAAATATCCTGTTGTTTTAAGAATAGGACAGGAGTAAAAAAAGGAATGTTGGGAAGGGTTAAAATATGTAAATACGTAAATAACACCTCCAATAATAAAAATCGAGAGAGCAAGAATAAAAAATTTATGCTTTTGGATTTGGACCATATTCGTTTTCTTGAGGCACACCTTCTTTAACTAATAAAAAAAGCAGCCATATTCCACCAATAAAAGGGATTAATCCAACCAAATACCACCAGCCATTTTTACCAATATCATGTAAGCGTCTAACGGTTACTGCTATGCTTGGAATAAAAACAGCCAATGAATAAAGTAAAGTCAAATACCCATATGTAATTCCATCAAATTCAAATATAGAAGCCCCCATTCTGTTATCAATCATGAAGAACGAAAGACTAATTATAATATTGACAAGAGTAAACATCCAATACTCAGTTCTTCTAGCCCGGCCATTAAAATCTGCATATTGCCTTAACACTTTCGTATACCAATTCATGTTTTTTATTTGATTAGATAAATCCCAATATACTATAAATAATTAAAAAGAAATTACCCTTTTTGGTGTAATGCAGAAATGTAATGGGATATCTGTTTCTTCATAAGGAATTGATGTTTCAGGTTCAAAAAAGGAGAGTCCAATAAAAAGTGCTTTGGGAATGCATTGAGATAAAAATCGATCGTAAAACCCCTTTCCATATCCTAATCTATTTCCATTACGATCACAGGCAAGAAGCGGAATAAAGATCACTTCCATTTTTTCAGAAGGAATTTCAATACCAGAAACAGGTTCGGGTACCCCATAATTTGAAATTTTTAAAGTGGTGTTATCCTGTAAAAGAATGTGCTCCATATCTGAGTCTCCCGTAATTACTTTAGGTACTATTATGGTTTTATCTCTACCTTGAAGGATATGTAAAAGATATTCTGTATTGATTTCTTTTTTTGAAGGAATGGGCAAGAAAATATGATAATTAGTATAATCCCAAATAGGAAGTTGCAGTGCATTATTTGCAATTTGTACACTTAATTCTTCTACGGATTCAGTAGAAATTGCCTTTCGCAATTGGTTGTATTTTAATCGATATTCTTCTTTAGTCATTTTTATGCAATTGAAATATGAAAAATGGCATCCCCTTGATGCACAATAGCCGCCTGATTTACATTGATAATATAGCCTTTATTTGGCGCCAAAACTTTAAACTTCATTTTACCATAAGGATCTGTAATGGTTGCTAATTCTTCTCCTTTTACCACCAATTTATTACAAGGAACTTTTAGATGAATAAGGCCACTTTTTTGAGAACGAATCCATTTGGTTTTTTCTATAATAACGGTATCTTTTAATGGCTTAGTAACTTTAAATTTTGCATCTAGCATTCTAAAGTGATTTAAAATCCGTTTTGTTCCCCGTACGCCATAATTAACTATTTGTTTATTGCTTTCTAAAGATTTTCCTCCTTCAAATAAAATGATAGGAGTACCAATTTTATGACAAGTTGCTCGATACGATTTTTTTAAATTTTTAGATAATACAGTAAATGGAGCATTAAAAACTTTAGCTAATTTTAATAATTCTTCATCTTCTGGAGTTACTCTAATTTGTGCAGCATTAAACCTACTAGCGCCTCCAGTATGAAAATCCAAACAATAATCTACATAAGGCAGTATTTGATTGGTAAAATGATAAGCCACTCTACTTGCCAAAGATCCTTTTTTGGTTCCTGGGAAAGAACGATTTAAATCTCTTCCATCGGGAAATGTTCTCTCGGTATTGATAAATCCAAAAACATTTAGAATAGGAATACAAATAATTGTACCTCTTTTGGGTTTATTTATTTTTCGAGCAATTAATTGACGTACAATTTCTACTCCATTGATTTCGTCTCCATGTATTGCAGCTGTAATTAAGATTGTAGGACCAGGTGTAACCGCTCTTTCAATAATAATAGGAATATCGATTTTTGTAGTAGTGTATAGTTTAGCAATATTAAAATCGATCGTTTTACTTTCTCCAAGTCTAATTTTTTCTCCTAATATCTCTAGTACCTCCGTAAACTTCTCCCTCATTTTTTATTCTTTTCAATATAACTAATAATACTTCTTGAAACATTTGTACCTGTAGTATTTTCAACACCTTCTAATCCAGGGGAAGAATTGATTTCTAATACTAATGGACCTCTATTAGATTGTAAAATATCAACTCCACAAACTCCAAGACGCATGGCTTTTGCTGCTCGTAATGCTACGTTTTC
>CAJXYJ010000051.1 GCA_913063255.1 uncultured Flavobacteriales bacterium
TATATTATATTAATTTGGTTAAAATATAATTGTTTAAATTTAAAGTCGATTCGTGAATATACAATAATCAAAATAAGCCATGTCTAAAAAATTCTATATCGATCCCGACATTTCTCAGGCAGAAACCCTCCCAGCTTCTTTTTATAAAGATCAAGAGGTTTTTAATGCCATAAAAGAAAAAATATTTTTAAAAACTTGGCAATGGATTGGTGATGAAAATTTAGTAACCTTGCCACAATCGGTTTATCCTATGGTTCTTTTAGAAAACTATTTAACCGAACCACTTCTATTGGTTAGAAATGAAAAAGATGAGATTAACTGCTTTACCAATGTATGTACTCATAGAGGTAATTTAGTTGCGCAACATCCTGGTAAAACAAAAAAGCTAACCTGCATGTATCATGGCAGACGTTTTAACTTGAATGGAGAGTTTGAACATATGCCCGAATTTGAAGATGCTCAAGATTTTCCAAGACCTTGCGACAATTTATATAAATTTCCATTAGAAAAATGGGGTCCCTTATTGTTTGTTGGATTGAATCCCGAATTTCAATTTTCTGAAGTGATCGATAAAATGAAGGAACGTATTGGGTTTTTGCCATTCGATGATTTTACACTCGACACATCAAAAAGTAAAAACTTTTTAGTACACGCGCATTGGGCATTGTATTGTGATAATTATTTAGAAGGGTTTCATGTGCCTTTTGTTCATGAGAGTCTAAACAAAGTACTGGACTATGGAAGTTATAAAACCGAAATTTATGAACATTGTAATCTTCAAATAGGCATTACTAAAGATACTACAGAGGTATTCGATTTACCTGAAGATCATATAGATTATGGTAAAAATGTTGCTGCATATTATTATTGGGTTTTCCCAAATATGATGTTCAACTTTTATCCTTGGGGACTTTCCATAAATATTGTGAGACCTATAGACATCAATAGAACTAAAGTGTCATTTATATCCTATGTATATGACCCTACAAAATTAGATAAAGGAGCAGGTAGCGATTTGGACAAAGTAGAAAGAGAGGATGAATTTGTGGTAGAAAATGTTCAAAAAGGAGTGAATTCTTCTTTTTATAAGGCAGGAAGGTTTTCTCCTAAAAGAGAGAAAGGAGTCCATCATTTCCATAGTTTGCTTGCAAAATATTTAAATAATTAGTGCTTAAATAATTGTGTAATTTTTCCAAAGATTAAGTGCAAATTTGCAAGGCATTAATTACTTTTGAAGAATAAATTTAAGACTATGAAACCTGATTTATTTGAAGCTCCAGATTATTACAATCTTGACGATTTATTAACAGACGAACATAAATTAATCCGTGATGCAGCCAGAGAATGGGTAAAGCGTGATGTTTCTCCTATTATAGAAGAATATGCTCAAAAAGCAGAATTTCCCCATCAAATTGTAAAAGGTTTGGCAGAAATAGGTGCTTTTGGACCTTATATTCCTGAAGAATATGGTGGTGCAGGCTTGGATCAGATTTCGTATGGATTAATCATGCAAGAAATTGAACGTGGAGACAGTGGCGTTAGAAGTACTGCTAGTGTTCAATCTTCATTAGTAATGTATCCTATCTGGAAATATGGAAATGAAGAACAACGAATGAAATATCTTCCAAAATTAGCTTCTGGAGAATTTATTGGTTGTTTTGGTTTAACTGAACCAGATTACGGTTCTAATCCAGGTGGAATGGTTACCAATTTTAAAGATATGGGCGATCATTATCTTTTAAATGGTGCTAAAATGTGGATTAGTAATGCTCCATTTGCAGACATTGCTGTAGTATGGGCAAAGGATGAATCTGGAAGAATTCACGGTTTAGTTGTAGAAAGAGGAATGGAAGGCTTTTCAACTCCTGAAACTCATAACAAATGGTCTCTTCGTGCTTCAGCAACTGGAGAATTAATTTTTGACAATGTAAAAGTTCCTAAAGAAAACTTATTACCAAATAAATCTGGATTAGGTGCTCCTTTAGGTTGTTTAGATTCTGCTCGTTATGGAATCGCTTGGGGTGCTATTGGAGCAGCAATGGACTGTTACGACACCGCTTTAAGATATAGTAAAGAACGAATCCAATTTGGAAAACCTATTGGTCAGTTCCAATTACAACAGAAGAAATTAGCCGAAATGATAACCGAAATCACCAAAGCACAATTGCTTACATGGAGATTAGGTGTTCTTAGAAATGAAGATAAAGCTACCTCAGCTCAAATCTCTATGGCAAAAAGAAATAATGTAGATATGGCAATAACTATTGCCAGAGATGCAAGACAAATGCTAGGAGGTATGGGTATCTCTGGTGAATACTCTATTATGCGCCATTCTATGAACCTTGAAAGTGTTATTACTTACGAAGGTACCCACGATATCCATTTATTGATTACAGGAATGGATGTAACTGGCTTAAATGCTTTTAAATAAAATATAGTATTATTATAATTCCTAAAGGCTTCAATTAATTTTGAAGCCTTTTTTTGTTCTAAAAATGTATCTTTATAAAAAAGAAAAATAATGTCTTCACAAAAAAGAATTACTCGAGCTTATCAAACCGCAAGGAGGATTTCTTTTAATAACACTTCTAAATTTATCCTTTTTAGTGATGTTCATCGTGGAGATAACAGTCTAGCGGACGATTTTGCCAATAACCGAAACGCATATTTTCATGCATTAAAACATTACTACAACCAAGGCTTTACCTATTGTGAATTGGGAGATGGAGATGAGTTATGGGAGAACATTTCATTTAAATCAATCCTATTTGCACATAAAGATATTTTTGATTTGATGAAACTCTTTTTTTCTGAAGGAAGATTATTTCGTCTTGTCGGAAATCATGATATGGTTTACAGAAATGAAAAGTATGTAGAGAAACATCTACATAGTTACTTTAACCATACAACAGGAAAAATGGAATCCTTATTTCCTGGAATTACTTTTCCAGAAGGATTAATATTAGAACATGAAGAAACAAAGCAAGAAATATTTATGCTTCATGGACATCAAGCTGATTGGAGAAATTATAAAGCTTGGAAATTTAATCGATTTATGGTTAGAGCAATTTGGAAGCAATTACAAATTTTTGGAATAGGCGATCCTACTAGTCCAGCTAAAAACAATAGAGAATTAATAAAAGTAGAACGACGTATTAAAAGATGGATACAAGAACACAAAAACATAATTACTGTAATGGGGCATACACATCGACCTAGATTTCCTAATCCTGGAGAACCTGCATTATTTAATGATGGAAGTTGCGTACATCCAAGAAGTATTACAGGTCTTGAAATAGAAAACGGGACCATTTCTTTAATAAAATGGCATGTTGCTACTACCGATGATGGTACTTTAAAAGTTGTAAAACGAATCCTTGAAGGTCCAAAAAAAATAAGTGATTATAAAACTGCTTAAGCTACAACATTAATTACTTCTTCTATCTGAGGTGCATGTTTCTTAATTGTCAATTCCACTCCGCTTTTTAATGTCATCTGATTTACAGAACAATCAACACAAGTACCTACTAATTGTACCCTAACAATTTTTTCATCCTCAATAGACAACAAATTAATATCTCCCCCATCATTTTGCAAAAAAGGACGAATCTCATCTAAAGCTTTTTCTACTTTTGCATTTAAATCTTCAGCCATAAATTAATTTTTAACTGCAGAACAACCTGCTGTATTAGTCATTTTTATCACTTCTGTAGGAGGTAGATTCACATTTCTTTTTAATGTTTCTTCTACTACATCTCGAGTTAATTTCTCAAATGCAATTGCTAATGGTGTACCTTCTTGTAATGCTGCAGGACGACCGATATCTCCAGCTTCTCTAATACTTTGTACTAAAGGAACTTCTCCTAAAAATGGAATCTCTAAGTCTTCCGCAAGGTTTTTAGCACCTTCTTTTCCGAAGATATAATATTTATTATCTGGTAATTCTTCTGGTGTGAAATAAGACATGTTTTCTATAATTCCTAGAATTGGAACCTGAATATTCTCTTGTCTAAACATCGCAACTCCTCTACGAGCATCTGCTAATGCCACAGCTTGTGGAGTACTTACTACAACTGCTCCAGTAATTGGCATAGATTGCATGATACTTAAATGGATATCTCCAGTTCCTGGAGGCAAATCGATCAACATAAAATCTACTTCTCTCCAATCTGCATCAAAAATTAGTTGATTTAAAGCTTTTGCTGCCATTGGTCCACGCCAAATCACAGCTTGTTCCGGACTTGTAAAAAATCCAATAGAAAGAACTTTTACGCCATAATTTTCTATGGGTTTCATTTTACTTTTACCATCGATTGTAGTAGATAAAGGTCGTTCTTTTTCTACATCAAACATCATTGGAATAGAGGGACCATAAACATCAGCATCTAATACGCCAACTTTAAATCCCATTTTGGCAAGAGATACCGCCAAATTTGCAGTAACCGTAGATTTTCCAACTCCACCTTTACCTGAAGCAATAGCGATTATATTTTTAATTCCTGGAATTTCTTTTCCTTTAATCAAATTAGGATTGGCAGGTTGTGCAGGTGCCTCTACTTTTATATTTACAACAACCTTTGCATCTTGAGAAACTTTTTCTTGAATCGTTTTAATTACATCTTCTTCAGCTCTCTTTTTTATATGCATCGCTGGAGTAGTAAGTAATAAATCAACGATTACTTCATCTGCAAAAGTGATTACATTCTTTACTGCACCACTTTCAACCATATTTTTACCTTCTCCTGCAACAGTGATTGTTTTAAGAGCTTCAATAATATCTTCTTTCTTAATATTCATAGCTTAACATTATGCTTGTGGTCTAAATTACAGGTCTTTATTGGACCAAAACTAACTATTAATTTAGACTAATTCTAAAGTACAAATATACATGTAAATCTTTTATAATAGCTTAGTTAAACTGAAATGATTAAAGCTGTCTAGCTGTTTTTTGAATGCTTTATTTGATTGTATTAATTATAAAATTGAAAGTCCAAACTTTATTTTAAAGCTAGATTAATTCTTTTTGAGGATCCCAAAACAACTTTTCAAAATCTTGAATCTGATTTTCTTTAATCTTAACCCCTTCACTCTCTAGTAATTGTTGCATTAAATTAGTTCCTTCAAAATGATGCTTGCCAGTAAGTAATCCTTTTCTATTTACTACACGATGTGCTGGCACGTCTGGATTATTATGAGATGCATTCATTGCCCATCCTACCATTCTTGCACTTTTAGGAGAACCCAAATAGTTAGCGATAGCACCATAAGAAGTTACACGACCATACGGAATTAATGCAGTGACTTGATATACTTTTTCAAAGAAACCTAAGTCTTTCACCATTACATGTTATTAATGATTTTAATTAGAGTAATAACCACAATAATTGTAGTTACAATACCAATGAGGTAATTCATGTTTAATTTATTCAACTTGCGTTGGTTTTCTTTCGGTCTAAAAAACCAAATATAAACTCCCATTACAATAAATGTTCCAATGGAAGAACCTACTACTGTTGCCAAAATATTTAAATTGGAGAAAGTAAACCATCCAAATGAAGAAAATGTAACACTCATATATACCCAATAGGGTATTGGCAAAAAGTTGATTGCACTTAATATAAAACCTAAAAAGAATCTATTTGTTTTGGAATGATTTCGATCTTCTATCGGCTCTTTTCTAACGTCTTTCGCGATAAAGAAAAAGTAAATAGAAACACTTACAAAAACTCCTAAAACCACTTTTTGGAGTAAGGCAATAATCTCTGGGTTTCTATCTAAATATCTAGCAAAAACAAGAGCTAATAAAGTTTCTAAAAGCACTGCTAACGTAACTCCTACAGCAAATAAAATCGCTTTCTTCCTGCCTTCATTCATGCTTATTTTTGCAGAATACATGTTTAATAATCCAGGAAGAGATGTTGCTATAATTGCTCCTATAATCCCAAATAATAAATGCAAAATAAAGGTCATAAAAGCTTAATTATTTTGTTAAGATAGTAAAATTCCTATTAGGAGAATTTGAATCGTAAATATGTAATCTTCTTATCGATTGCTAAATATTGATTTTCATAAAAAGTTTGAATTTCAACAACATCTTTTGGAGCATTAGTAGTTCCATATACATCATGATGCGCATATTCTATTTCCAATCCTTTACCGTGTAATAAACCTAAGGTATAGCCGTGCATAAATTCACTATCGGTTTTTAAATGCACAACCCCTTCTGGTTTTAGTATTTTTTTATACTTGCTCAGAAATTCAGAATTTGTTAATCGATGCTTAGTACGCTTGTATTTTATTTGTGGATCTGGGAAAGTAATCCAAATTTCATCTACTTCATTTTCAGAAAAAAGTAAATCAATTAATTCAATTTGAGTCCTTAAAAACCCAACATTAGTTAATCCTTCTTCTAATGCTGTTTTTGCACCTCTCCAAAAGCGAGCCCCTTTAATATCCACTCCAAGAAAGTTTTTCTCAGGAAACATTTTAGCCAAACTCACAGAGTATTCGCCCTTACCACAACCCAATTCGAGAACGATAGGGTTGTCATTTTTAAAAAAGTCTCTTTTCCAATTCCCTTTTAAATTATTAGAATCATTAAACACCTCTTCCCGTGTTGGCTGAATAACATTAGAAAAAGAATCGTTTTCCTTAAACCGTTTTAATTTATTTTTACTTCCCAAGAATACTAAATTTAATTTTTTGTAAAATTAAGGAAATATTAGTCAGTTAATATTATTACTACATTTGTTTTATGCTAAAAAAGAAAACCATTTTGGTTGCACCGCTACATTGGGGTTTGGGTCATGCTACACGCTGTATTCCTATTATAAATGCATTATTAGACAATAATTTTAAAGTATTAATAGCCTCAGATGGCGCCGCCTTACATTTACTTCAGAAAGAGTTTCCCCAATTAGAATCGATAGAACTGCCTTCCTATAATATTAGTTATCCGAAAAAAGGCAGTCTGTTTAAATGGAATATATTACTAAAACTACCAAGGATCCTAAAAACTATTTCTTCTGAAAAAAACATAATAAAAAGGCTTCTTTCTGAAAGTAAAATAGATGGGATCATTAGTGACAATAGGTTTGGTATTCGATCTTCTAAAATCCCTTCGGTTTATATTACGCATCAACTAAATGTTTTAACGGGTAACACAAGTTATTTCAGCAGTAAAGTTCATCAAAAAATAATTAACAAATTTGAGGTATGTTGGGTGCCAGATATAGAGGGTTCGAATAATTTAAGCGGAAAATTAGGGCATGTTTCAAATCTTAATTTAAAAATAAAATACATTGGATTTTTAAGTAGAATGAATAAAATAACTCTAGCAAAAAAACACGATGTTCTTTTATTGCTTTCGGGACCAGAACCGCAACGATCCTTATTAGAAGAAAAATTAATCACTCATTTTAAAGGGACAAAACAAAGAGTATTATTAATTCAGGGTTGTGTAGAAAGTGAGCAAAAAACAGAAACTTTAGACAATATAATCTGCTATAATTATATGTTGCGCAAGGATTTAGAATTAGCTATTAATGAAAGTGAAATTGTTATATCCCGTTCTGGCTATACCACCATTATGGATTTGGCAATAATAGAAAAAAAAACATTTTTAATTCCAACTCCTGGGCAATACGAACAAGAATATTTAGCAAAAAGATTAAGCGATTTAAAAATAGTTCCTTCTTGTGTGCAAGAAGAGTTTACTCTTGAAAAATTAAAGGAAATTGATTCTTATAATGGATTTAAGGCAAATAATCAAGATGTAAATTATACCGATTTATTTCACCTTTTCGAGGGTAAATGAAAATTCTGATCCTATCCCAAACTGACTTTCTACATATATTTTTTCATTATGTGCTTCTACAATATGCTTTACAATAGACAAACCTAAACCACTTCCACCTTGTTCTCTTGAGCCACTTTTATCAACTCTATAAAATCGCTCAAAAAGACGAGGGATTTCTTCATTTTTAATTCCCTCCCCATTATCTGTAACCCGAACCAATATTTTATTCATAATTAAATTCTCAATACTTACTTCGGTAGTTCCTCCCTGTCTTCCGTATTTAATAGAATTAACAATTAGGTTGGTCATTACTTGCTGAATGCGATCTTTATCGGCTTTTACAATAATTTTTTTTCTGTAAACTTTATTAAAAGCGAGTAATATATTTTGTTTAGAAGCTTTCATTTCGAGTAAATCAAAAACATTTTTAACTAATTCAACAATATCGAATTCTTCTTTTTCTAGATTTAAATCTCCAACTTCTAGTTTGGTGATCATGTCTAAATCTTTAACAATAAAAATTAATCGTTCTACTCCCTTATTCGCTCTTTTTAAATATTTTTCGCGAACTTCCTTGTCTTCTAAAGCTCCTTCTATCAATGTTTCTAAATAGCCTTGTACCGTAAAAAGTGGAGTTTTAAGTTCATGGGATACATTACCTATAAATTCTCTCCGGTAATTTTCTCTAATTTTTAAAGCTTCAATTTCTAGTTTTTTATTTTGAGCGAAAAGCAATACCTCGTTAGTAAGGGTTTCCATGTTAGTCGTGATTTTCTGTTGCCCAAGCGTACTAGCATCTAACAAACTAACATTATCGTAAATTTTCTTTACTCTTTTATAAATGAATTTTTCAACTCTATATTGAATAATAAAAAAGCAAACTAAAAAACATACGATTGCAAATCCAAAAAGGATCCAATAATCTAAACTTTCAGAAATAAATAAAAAAACTCCTACTAAAAATGATAGTAATAGCGATATCGTTGCCGATGTGATGAAAGCAAATTTATATGTTCTTGTAAATATTATTGACATTATTCTACAAACTTATACCCTACTCCTTTTACCGTTTTAAATCTTTCGTCTCCTATCTTTTCTCTCAATTTTCTAATATGCACATCTATAGTTCTTCCTCCTACTACAACGTCATTTCCCCAAACGTGTTTTAATATATTATCTCTTTTAAATACTTTTCCGGGCTTAGATGCTAATAAAGCTAATAGTTCGAATTCTTTTCTAGGTAAATTTATTTCTTCTGTATCCTTTATAATTTTATATTCTTCTCTATTAATTGTCAAATCTCCAACACTAATTATACCAGAGTCCTCATCTGCTTCCTTAAAACGACGTAATAAGGCTTTCACTTTACTTACCAATAATTTTGGCTTAATAGGCTTTGTAATATAATCATCCGCACCAGCTTCAAATCCTGCTACTTGCGAATAATCTTCACCTCTAGCCGTCAAAAAAGTAATTACCGTTTCAGATAGTTGAGGAATAGCACGTAATTTTTCGCAGGCTTCAACACCATCCATTACCGGCATCATTACATCTAAAATAATTAAATGAGGCAGATGTTTTTTGGCTTCAGCAATAGCAACCTTCCCATTCTTTGCTGTAAAAACCTGGTATCCTTCCGAAGAAAGGTTATAGCCAACAATTTCTAAAATATCTGGTTCATCATCGACCAATAAAATTTTAGTATCTTTCTTATTCATGTATCAATTCTTATTAAAAAGGTAAAGATAATGCAATAATATATTTGACATGAACACTTTAAGCTTTGTTAACAATATAGTAACATGCTATTTACTTAGTATTTTGTTGTATATTTATATTTCTCCCCCTAACTTTTTTTAAATTCAATTATTATGAAAAAAATTACTTTTTTAGTAATGCTTTTTATTAGCGCTATTTCTATAGCTCAAGATGAAAGCACAAGTTTTGAAGAACCTGAAGCAATTGGTGGAGATTATACCGATACAGGTGATGCAGCAGTGACACACGATTTAATCAACAACGATGGAGAACCCTTTGTAAACTTTACTTCTACTGGAGGTGAACTAGGGTTTACTGCATCTTATGTACCCTATGACACTGCGGGTGTTGGTCTTACCGATGGGGATTCGGTAGGTGTAACCACTTCTTCACCCCCTGGCGATAATCCTTATCCAGATGGAGACAAAGGATATAAAATTAGTGATGTGGATGGAAATTATATTTTAGAATTTGATGAAGTAGAATTTCTCGAATGGCCTGGTCATATTTTTTTAAACTATTTTATTGCAGATGAAGGATTTGAAGGAGATGGAACGGTAAACGAAAGTGGATCTGATAGAATTAGAATCTATGTGAAGGATTTAACTAATAATACTGAACTCGATATTTTAAATTCTACAGGATCAGACATCAATGACCTTGGGCTTCAAGGAATATGGCAGTGGGGTGAAATAGAATTAAATAGTAACACGATATATCAATTAGTAATCGAAATAAGATGCAATTCAGCTAATGAAGCTTTCTTTTTTGACAACATTCATTTTGAAGGGATTTTAGGTTTAGATGAAAATAATAAAGATTTATTTTCTGTTTTTCCTAACCCTATTTCTGGTGATTATGTAAATATTTCTTCTAAATTAAATGGTGTTAAAAATATTGCTATTTATAATGTTTTAGGAAAACTAGTTATCAATACAACAACTTCTGAGAGAATAGATATTTCTAGTCTTAGTAGTGGTGTATATATTATGAAAATATCTCAAAATGGAGTTTCTAGTACTAAAAAAATAGTAGTCAGATAAATTCTCATTTTATTATTTTAATAAAGGCTTCTGTTTTTGCAGAAGCTTTTTTTATCTATTTTTATCAGGTGAATTTAGAAAAGAAAATATTTGCGATTTCTTCTCCTGAAGAATTTAATGCTGTTGCCTTAGAGGTATTTCAATTTCAATATAAAAACGTAAAAGTTTACCGAGAGTTTTGCGATTTATTAAAGCTTGATCTTACTACTATTAACAAAGTACAAGACATTCCTTTTTTACCCATATCCTTTTTTAAGAGTCATAAAATAATTACTGAATCGTTTAATAGTGACAAGATATTTTCCAGTAGTGGAACAACCGGAACAATTACAAGTAAACACTTTGTTACAAATCTTTCCCTTTACAAAGAAAGTTTTACCAAAGCATTTAATCACTTTTTTGGTACAATTGAAGAAATTACAATTTTAGCATTATTACCTTCATATTTAGAACAAGAAAATTCCTCCTTAGTTTTTATGGTAGATGAACTTATAAAACAAAGCAATAGTTCTCATAGCGGGTTTTATCTTGATAATACTTCAGACCTAATTGAAAAACTGGAATTTTTGGAACAAACCAAACAAAAAACCATATTATTAGGAGTTTCTTATGCTCTTTTAGATTTAATTGAAGAGAAACAGTTTCAGTTAAAGAATACCATTATTATGGAAACTGGAGGGATGAAAGGACGTAGAAAAGAAATGATTAAAGAAGAACTACATGCCCTATTAAAAAAAGGTTTTGGAGTTAATGAAATTTATAGTGAATACGGAATGACAGAACTACTTTCACAAGCATATTCCAAAGGAAATGGTATATTTAATTGCCCTCCATGGATGAAAATTATTACCCGAGACACAGAAGATGCACAATCGTATATTAACGAAAAAACAGGAGGAATAAATGTAATCGATTTAGCCAATTTATATTCTTGTTCCTTCATTGCTACTCAAGATCTAGGAAAGAAATCTAAAGATGAAAGTTTCAAAATTTTAGGTAGGTTTGATGATAGTGATATTCGTGGATGTAATTTAATGGTATTTTAATGTCTCCAATTAAAAAAGAAAATAGCGGCTGTCTTCCATTCTTTATTTTAGGAATATTCTCTTTTTTAAGTTTTATTGTTATTCGAATAGTTTTCCCTTTTTCAATACATATTTCGGGAATTATTGCTATTGTAATTTCTATTCTATTTTTAAAATATGTTTTTGAAAAATCGGTTATTAAAAACCTTATCAAATCTGGTATTTTAATTTACATCCTATTATTTGGACTACAGTTTGTTTTCTACTTTTTTCTAAACATCCTCAACCCTAAAAATGAAAATACGATTAGAAAAGAGGAAAGAACTGAAAAAATTAAAGTATTAGAAGAAAACGACTCCATCGTTTTATATACAAGTAATCGAAATTGGTTAGATAATTACGGCAATAATTATATTGGTAATCTTAGTGTTAGAGAGAAAGATTTTAACAGCCTTAAAAACCACATAAACACTTACAAACCAAAATCTAATAAATATTTTTGGGGAGAACTTTATAATTATATATCACAAACAGACACGCCAAGTTTAGACTTAGTTATGAAGATGTTTATTAAAATAAATCAGGACAAAAAGTTAAACCAAATGGAATTTGCCGAAATGGTGGTAAGTTGTATACAAGACATTCCCTATTCCTTTGTATTACAAAATGAATGTCCTACTGGCAATTATGATTCTACAACAAAACATGTATTAGAAGATTGCCCAGAATGTTGTATTGGTAATATTAAATATGGCATCCAAAATCCGGTATCCTTTATCAAAAACTTAAAGGGAGATTGTGATACCAGAACGGTTATCATTTATAGTGTTTTAAGCTATTTTAATTACGATGTCGCAATTGTGAACAGTAATTTTTATCGGCATTCTATTATCGGCATAAACCTTCCAGCAAGTGGATTGCATAAAATTTATAAGGGCAAAAAATATACCCTTTGGGAAACCACCGCTAAATATTTTGAGGTTGGTTATCTCTCCCCAGGCTTTGACGATGTAGCCCATTGGAATGTAGTACTAACCAGTAAATAATATTATCATGAATACAAAACTATTTACCTTATCCCTAATCGAAATTATTTTATCGATCCTTATTACTGTGGTCATTATTTATACTACCTATAAAATACTAAAATGGCTCTTTTTTAGAGAACACGATTTAAGAGGAAATAACCTTGCGTTTACGATTTTTACTTCTGGAGTCATACTTTCCACAGGTATTATATTAAGTGCAATTTTACCTTCTATAACTAATATTATAAGACTTTCAACAACACAAATAGAAGTTGTGGAAACTTCTACAATAATTCTTTACTCAGGACTTTATTTACTTATTGGTTTTGTAGTTTCCGTACTGATAAATACTTCGGTGTTTTTTCTTTTCTCTATACTTACCAGAGGTATTGATGAATTTAAAGAAATAAAAAATAACAATATTTCAGTTGCAATCTTAGTCGTTACGATATTAATTAGCATTACCATAATACTAAAAGACAGTATTGCTCTTCTTATCAGCTCGCTAGTTCCTTACCCACAAGTTTCCAATTTTTTATAATATTCCGTAAGTATTCTTTTAAATATTCGACTTATAAATGAAATAAAAAAAATAATTTGAAGCCAGTCATTACCCTTTTTGTAAGTCTATTATTTACTATAGTACAAGCACAAGAAAATATAAATTTAAAAAATGGATATGCAGCTGAAGGATATGATGTGGTTGCATATTTTAACAATAAAGTTATTAAAGGAGACAAGAACATAACTTATAATTATAAGGAAGCTAAGTATTCGTTTTCATCCAATAAAAACTTTGAAACCTTTAAGAAAAACCCCGAAATGTATGTCCCTCAATATGGTGGATATTGTGCTTATGCTATAGCAGTTAATAATAAAAAAGTGAGTGTCAACCCAAAATCATTTCAAATACTAAATTATAAATTGTATTTGTTTTATGATAATTGGGGAGTAAATACTCTTGAAAAGTGGAAGGAAGAAGGTCCAAAAAAATTACAAGAACAAGCCGATTATAATTGGAAAAATCTTTTGAAAAAGAAAAATTAGTACTCTGTTGATCTGAGTATTGTGAGTCTTCAAAATAATGGTTGGTTAGTTTGAAGTAAGTTCCCAAGTCTATTAAAAGACTTGGGAACTTTTAATGTTTTTTTAATCGCTTATGATGAGTTATTATACCACTTTTATAATAAAATAATTTTTCTTTCCGCGTTGCAATAAAACAAATTGCTCATTGATTAAATCGGTAGTGCTAATTGAATATCCTTCTTTAACCTTCTCTTTATTTACTGAAACAGAGTTTTCTTTTAAGGAACGTCTTGCTTCCCCATTAGATTTTAAAAATCCTGTTTTTTCAGCTAATGCTCCTATAATATCCAATCCATTTTCAATTTCAGATTTAGAAACTTCAGCTTGAGTAACTCCTTCAAAAACATCTAAAAAAGTATTGGTGTCTAGATTTTTTAAATCTTCAGAAGTTGATTTTCCAAACAACATATTAGATGCTTTTATAGCATTATCTAGGGCTTCTTTATTATGAACCGTTACGGTTACTTCTTCAGCCAATCGCTTTTGAAGTAATCGCATATGTGGTGCTTCTTTATGTTTTAGAATCAAAGCATCTATAGTTTCTTTATCTAAAAAAGTAAAGATTTTAATATATTTTTCAGCATCCTCATCACTGGTATTCATCCAGTATTGGTAAAATTTATAAGGAGAGGTTCTATTGGCATCCAACCAAATATTTCCGCCTTCACTTTTTCCAAACTTACTCCCATCACTTTTAGTAATTAAAGGACAGGTAAGTGCATACCCTTTTCCTCCACCAATTCGACGTACCAATTCTGTACCTGTAGTAATATTTCCCCATTGGTCACTACCTCCCATTTCTAGAGTGCAATTTTTCTCTTTATATAAATGAAGAAAATCGTAACCCTGCACCATTTGATAAGTAAATTCTGTAAAAGACATCCCTTCTCCATCGGCTGTTAAACGGCTTTTTACAGAATCTTTCGCCATCATATAATTTACAGTAATATGTTTCCCCACATCACGGATAAAGTCTAAAAAAGAAAACTCTTTCATCCAGTCGTAATTGTTCACCATGATAGCTTCATTTTCTACTCCAGAACTAAAATCTAAAAACTGTGCTAGTTGTTTACGTACACATTCTTGGTTATGGCGCAATGTTGCTTCATCTAGCAAATTACGCTCGTTAGACTTCCCTGAAGGGTCACCAATCATACCTGTAGCACCGCCTACCAATGCAATAGGCTGATGTCCGCTGCGTTGAAAAAATGCCAATAACATAATGGGAACTAAGTTCCCAATATGAAGAGAATCTGCAGTGGGATCAAAACCAACATAAGCCGTTCGCATTTGCTCCAAAAGATGGGTTTCTGTATCTGGCATGACATCGTGGATCATCCCTCTCCATTTTAATTCTTCAACGAAATTTTTAAGCATGTTTTTATAATTTTCAGCAAAGATATACCTTTTCATAAAAGACTAAACAATTAAATAAAAAACCATACATTAGTCTTATGATTTTAGTCACAGGAGGTACTGGTTTGGTTGGCGCACATTTGTTATATGCACTTATTAATAGCGGAGAAAAGGTTAGGGCAATACATAGAAAATCTAGCGATTTAAATGCAGTTAAAGACGTATTTTCTTTTTACACCAATGAGTATGAAATCCTTTTTTCTAAAATTGAATGGATGGAGGCTGACATTACCGATGTACCCTCACTTATAACTGCTTTTAAAGACATTGTCTCTGTTTACCATTGTGCTGCCTATATAAGTTTTAATCCTAGGCATTTCAATACCCTTAAAAAAGTAAATGTGGAGGGAACGGCAAATATTGTAAATTTCTGCTTGTCTCAAGGGGTTAAAAAACTATGTTACGTTAGCTCTATTGCTACTTTAGGAAAAAACCTAAATGGTTCCTTAACCACAGAAGAAACAGAATACAATCCCGAAGATAATAACAGTGTTTACACCATAACAAAACACGACGCAGAAATGGAAGTCTGGCGAGGCACACAAGAGGGTTTAGATGCCGTTATTGTTCATCCTGGAGTTATTGTGGGCGATGGAATTTGGAGCTCAGCTAGTGGCGGAATCTTGCGTACTGTTTTCAAAGGAATTAAACATTATACTTCAGGAGGAATAGGAATAGTTGATGTTCAAGATGTAGTAAAAACTATGATTTTATTATTGAATAGTGAAATTAAAAACAACAATTACTTATTGGTGAGCGCTAATATTTCTTATCAAGATTTTCTTTCTAAATTGGCAATTCATCTTCATAAAAAACCTCCTTATAAATTGATTGCAAAATGGAAAATGGTTTTATTTAGTAATTTAGACTGGCTTTCAAATAAGGTATTCAGAACAAAACGCAGACTTTTAAAAGCTACCGTTACCCCATTATATAAAGAATCTTTTTATGATGCCTCAAAAATTAAAAAGGAGCTCAATTTCGAATTTAAAAATTATGAAAAAACTCTGGAACGAGTATCTAAAAATTATCTAAGAGATTTTAGTTAATCTCACTTTCTACTGGATTGGCTAATAATTTTGGTTCTTCTTTTTTCTTAATCTTAGTAGAATCTTCTTTTTTCTTAGCCTTTGTAGAATCTTCTTTTTCTTTTTTAATTTTTTCGTAAATACTATCTTTTTCTTTTTGCAAGATAATTAAGCCCTCTTGCACCTCAGTAATAATTCTAGTATAGGTTTTTAAATTGGAACTATAATAGGCATTGCTTTCTACAAATTGAAGACTATCAATATGGTATTTATTATAAATTACAGAATCTAACCTAATATTATATTCCTTAAGCAATTTGTTGTTTATACTTCGAGAAGCATTACTAATATAGACATCGGTTAAAATATTTACCATAACCTCTTTAGCAATTAGATTCTCTGGCTTTTCAATTTCTTTTATATCCTGACAGCCTAAAAATAAAGTGGAGCTAATTACTATATATAGATATTTCATTATCTGTTAAATGTTAATCTTTCTGGAGTACTTCTATTTGGAAATTTAAAATTATGATAGGTAAGTATTCCATTTACAAAGGTATGGGTAATTCTAGATTTAAAAGTAGT
>CAJXYJ010000052.1 GCA_913063255.1 uncultured Flavobacteriales bacterium
AAAATCCTAAATAGTTTTAATCTGCAAATATAGAACAAAAGGAAGGAAACTAAACCTAAAGGGAACAAGCCTTAATTAAAAAATGTTTTTTTGTTTTTTTTGAAAACAAATATTATTGATATAGTGTCCGTTTATCGAAAAAACGCCAATATATTCGTTAAGTCGCAATATTATTTTCATATTTGTGCAAGAAGCGTTTTTTATATGAAAGTTTTTTCATCTCCCCAAATGAAAAAACGCTAAGGCTTTTTTAAAACCCAAATCAAGGATATTGAATTTATATCTGCATTTGAATATGAGAAATTTATTTTTTCTGCTTCTTTTATTTTCCCCATTTGCATTGTTTTCACAAAATGCTTCTGTAGAGGGTCAAGTTTTAGACTCTAATAATAACCCAATCTCATATGTAAATGTTGTAGTTTTTAAAAAAGGATCCCAAACGCCATATAAGGGAACAGCCACTGATGAATCAGGTTTTTTCATAATTAACAACTTAGAGGAGGGAGGAGATTATCTAGAATTTACAATGATAGGGTTTACTACGGTTTCTAGACCTATAGACCTTCCAGGTGAAATAAATCTTGGCAAGATTATTCTTATTGAAAACGAAGAACAATTAGAAGAAGCAATCATAAAAGTAAAAAACCCAAGTATAAAGAAGGAGCAAGGCAAATTAATTTTTAATGTAGAAAACACCTCTCTTTCTATTGGCAATACCTTTGATTTATTAAAGAAAACTCCTGGAGTTCTTGTTTTAGGAGATAAAATCCAAATAAAAAATTCTGAACCCATCATTTATCTAAACAATAAGCGGGTGTATTTATCTACTAAAGAGCTTGCGACTTTATTAAGAAGCGTAGATGCTTCAGATATTAAAGCAATAGAGGTTATTACTAACCCTTCCGCAAAATATGATGCCGATGCAGGAGCGGTATTAAATATTATTACTTCAAAAGCTATTTCTATTGGGTATAAGGGATCGGTTAATATTACCTATGAACAAGCAGTATTTTCAAAATATAAATTTTCAACATCTCATTTTTATAAAAATGATTGGTTAAATATGTATGCTAATTATAGTTTTAATCCAAGGAAGGATTTTAAACATGATGATAATTATATTCGTTTTTTTAATCCCGACAGTAGTACTAAATCAATTTGGGAGTCAGATTTTGAAAAGGTATCTCGATCTAAAACACACCAGGGAAATGTAGTTTTAGATTTTACATTAAACGAAAAAAACACACTAAGTTTTTCAACAACAGTAATGGTTTCTCCAAATAAGACATTCGATAATACTGTAGATGGAGAAATAATGAACGCACAAAGACAATTAGACTCTGTTTTCTTTACAAATAGTTACTTAGAAAATGACAAATCAAATTTATCATTTAACTTAGAACATAAAATCACACTTGGAGAAAATCAATCTAACCTAACGACTTCAGCAAATTATATTAATTATAATAGCAATCAAACTCAAAACTTAAATACAGATTATAGGTTACCGACAGGGGAGATGTTAAATAATATCAACTTTTTTACAGACGCTAATCAAGAAAGTAATATTTTCACACTAGCATCAGATTTTTCAACTTTATTAGCTGAAGGAGACTTTGAAGCAGGACTTAAATATTCAAATATAGAAACGGAAAGTGGTCTAGACTTTTTTGATATTGAAAGTAATACACCTGAATATAATGAGAACCTTTCCGATTTGTTTATTTATAACGAAACCATTTATGCTGGCTTTCTTAATTATTCTAAAACTATTGATAAATGGGAGCTATCAGCAGGAATTCGTGGAGAATTTACAGATGTAGAAGGAGATTCTAAATCATTAGGAGTTATAAACTCCCAAGACTATTTTGATTTTTTCCCAAATGCAACCGTTAAATATTCCAAAAATGAAAACAATCATTTTGGAGCTAGTTACAGAAGAAGTATAGAGCGGCCTAGATATCAAAGTTTAAATCCATTTACCTATTTTGTTACCGATAATGTTTTATTAAAAGGTAATCCAAATTTAATTCCAACCATAAAAAACAAATACTTATTAAGTTATACTTATAAAAATAAATGGTTTTTTGAGGCCTATTATATTTCTATGAAAGACCCCATGGCTGTATTGACATTTCAAGATAATGAAAACAGTATAATCCAAAGCCTTGATGATAACATCTTAAAAGACATTAATTATAGCTTAGACATTATGTATGCATCCACCATTTTACCTTGGTGGTATTTGTCTGTTTACACTTCCACTTATTATTTAGAGAATGAGTTTTATGCTTTGGCTAGTATTGAAGAAACATATTCAAACAATACTTTCGGGTTTTATGCTCAATTATATAGTGGTTTGACGTTATCTAAAGACAAAACTTTTACTAGTGACGTTACCATGCTTTACATTTCAAATATGATTATAGGATCTTATGATATGGAAAATCAGTTTAAACTATCCATTTCATTTAGAAAAACCCTTTGGGACGACCGTGTGAGTATTACTGCAGGTGTAGATGATATTTTTGACACAAACAATTTACTTGTAAGCTCTAAATATTATAATCAAGATAATAATTATTTTGCCAGAACTGAATCACGATTATTTAGGTTAGGCATTAAATATAACTTTGGTAACTCCAGGTTGAGAGACAATAATAGATCTAATTTTATTGATGAAAAGAAAAGGTTGTAATTTTTTATTTTCAATTAATAAAGTATAAAAGGCTTTTATCTGTTTTGGTAAAAGCCTTTTTTATTTCCTTATTTTTGCAAAATCAATGGTAAGAATAGGAGACATAGAATTAGGAGAATTCCCTTTATTATTAGCACCCATGGAGGATGTTAGTGATCCGCCTTTTAGGGCGCTTTGCAAAGAATTGGGTGCAGATGTAGTTTATACAGAATTTATTTCTTCCGAAGGGCTAATTCGGGATGCTGCTAAAAGCGTTATGAAACTGGATATTTACGAAAAAGAACGTCCGGTTGGAATACAAATATTTGGAGCAAATTTAGACTCCATGCTTCGAAGTGTTGAGATAGTAGAAGCATCTAAACCAGATATTATTGACATAAATTTTGGTTGTCCAGTAAAAAAAGTAGTTAGTAAGGGAGCGGGCGCAGGGATTTTAAAAGATATTGATTTAATGGTATCTCTTACCGAAGCGATGGTAAAACACACAAACCTTCCCGTCACGGTTAAAACTCGATTAGGTTGGGATGAGGATACAATAAAAATTGTTGAAGTAGCTGAACGGCTTCAAGATGTTGGCTGTAAAGCGATTTCTATTCACGGGAGAACTCGAAAGCAGATGTATAAGGGTGACGCTAATTGGGCGCCAATTGCCGAGGTTAAAAATAATTCAAGAATGCATATCCCTGTATTTGGCAATGGAGATGTAAATACTCCAGAAAAGGCCAAAGAAATGAGAGATGATTATGGGTTAGATGGCGCAATGATAGGCCGTGCGAGTATTGGGAATCCCTGGTTTTTTAATGAAGTAAAACATTTTCTTGCAACAGGAGATCACATCTCTAAACCAACAATGATTGAGCGAGTAGCTGCTGCAAAAAAACACTTAGAAATGGCAATTGATTGGAAAGGGGAACGTTTGGGGGTTTTTGAAACACGTCGACATTATACCAATTACTTTAGAGGGATTCCTCACTTTAAAGAATACAGAATGAAAATGGTAACCAGTGATGCTTCAGAAGATGTTTTTAAAGTATTTGAAGAAGTATTATCTAAGTTTAAAGATTTTCAATTCGACTAAGAAATAAGTTTCATAGTAACCCTAGTTGCGGATATTTTGGAAGCAATTCCCCCTAAAACACTTATAGTAGCAAAGACAATCGCGATATTTATAAATTCAAACCTTACAGGATAGGGAAGTGTTGGTGTTATAGGAACAAAGCCAAATTTTTGCTGTAATAAGACCGCGATTATTCCAATAAATAGGCCAATAACCAAGCCGATAAGCGTCATTAATAACCCTTTTAAAAAGAATATTTTTCGAATACCCTTTAAGGTTAAACCTAAAGATGACATTGTTTTAATATTCGATTTCTTTTCAAGAATGGTCATAATTATAGTTCCGGCAATATTGAAAATTGCAATAGCTGCAATTAAGCTTACAAAAATATAAACAAACAAGTTTTCTATATTCAACATTTTATAAAGACCATCATTTTGCTGAATTCGGTTTTTAATTTCGATGTCTCCATGAAAAATTTCTTTTAATTGAGCTCTAATCGTTTCTTCTGAAGAATTTACCGCTAATTTTAATTCAATAGAAGTAACACTTGTAGAATCAATGTTAAGTAGGGATCTAGCAAAACCAATATCAGAGAAGACATATTTGCTATCTAAACTTTCGTTTACTTGGTACATTCCCGAAGCTACAGCATGTTTTTTTGTAAATGCATTCGATGGATCATTAATTTGTCCAAGCCCAGGTTTTGGCACATAGATTTCTAATAAATTGCTATAATCTAGAACTCCCATCGAAAGTTTTTGAGAAGTCCCTAGACCTATAACAACTTCGTTCTGATTTGGAATAAACCATTTATTTAAAAACAAGATACTGTCTATAGGTACAATATTTCCAAAATTATTATCAACCCCTTTAATAGAGGCGATATGATTTTTACCTTTATAATTTAGAAAAACTTTTTCTTCGATTATTTTTGAATAGCCCTCTACACCTTCAATATTGTTTAATCTTAATTCTGAATTTTTTGAGAATGAAATTGTCTTCCCATTTGCAGGGTATATTTTTAAATCGGAATCAAAAATATTGGTAAATTGTAGACTAAAATCTCTTAGGCCAGAAAACCCTGACAGAACAATAAACAAAGCCAAGGAGCCTACAACAACAGCAGAAATAGCTATTCTTGCAATAATATTTATTGCATTTTTACTGCTTTTTGAAAACAAATACCTTTTTGCAATATATAGTGGGAAATTCAATTACAATTTTTTACGTTTTTCGATAATGTTTGGGTCTTTAATTGGGTCTTCATCCCCTTTTACTGCCTGCTCGATCTTTCCTATATACTCTAGAGAATCGTCGTTGTAAAAAACAAGGTCTGGCATTTTTCTAAGCTGATGTTTTGTTTTTTGAGCTATTTGATGTTTTATGGCAGGCTTTAAAACATTTAATTCCTTGACCATTAATTCAGCTTTATCTGGAGGAAAAACACTAACATAAACCTTAGATAGCGATAGATCTGTAGTAACAGTTACCTTAGATACCGATATAATAATTCCTAGTTGTCCAGACTCTCTCAACATTTTTTGTAAAACCAAAGCAAGGTCGTTTTGCAAAACTCCTGCTATTTTTTTCTGTCTATTACTTTCTTCCATGCTGCAAAAATAAGATATTTAATAGGATTAAGATTTATATACTAACGCTGAATGTAAAATATCAAAGGAGTATTTGCTATTTTTGAACATTAAACCTCAAACATAAAGACATGAAAAAAATTGAACACATCGGAATTGCTGTTAAGGATATGGAGAAAGCCAATGCTGTTTATAAGAGCCTCTTAGGCGAATCATCTTATAAAACTGAGGCAGTAGAAAGTGAAGGGGTATCTACTTCTTTTTTTAAATGTGGCTATAGTAAAATAGAACTATTAGAAGCAACGAATAAAAATAGCCCTATTGCAAAATTTATCGAGAAAAGAGGGGAGGGAATTCATCATATCGCTTTTGCTGTTACCGACATTGATTCAGAAGTAAAACGTCTTAAAAATGAAGGGTTTAGAGTCTTAAATGAGATGCCAAAAATTGGTGCAGACAATAAGAAGGTAGTGTTTTTACATCCTAAATCAAGTCATGGGGTTTTAGTTGAATTATGCGAAGACATAAATAATAATGAAAAATAGCTTGTAGAATATATAAAGAGTTTTAAATTTGCACACCGATTAAGATAAATGATTTTAATCAACAGGTCCCATAGCTCAGCTGGTTAGAGCACCTGACTCATAATCAGGGGGTCCATGGTTCGAGCCCATGTGGGACCACAAATAAGAAAAATCCAATCTATTCTTAGGTTGGATTTTTTGTTTTCTATCCCTTTATATAAAAGCATGATCGACATATGAATTAGAATGGCTAAATTTCATGATACTCATAAATTGATAGGATGCTACATTTTTTTAAAACAATTTGTAAATTAGCAAGAATTAAGATAATAGTAAGCCTATAATCTAGTATCAAGTACAATATAAATTAAAAGATGGCATTACTTTTTGTTTATTTATTCATTGCCTTATTTGTTTCCTTTCTTTGTTCGATTATGGAAGCAGTTTTGCTTTCTACCCCTCCATCTTTTTTGATAGTAGAAGCCGAAAAAGGACATGCATGGGCAAAATCGTTTAGTGATCTAAAAACCAACATCGACAAACCCTTATCTGCAATACTCTCATTAAATACCGTAGCGCATACTATTGGTGCAGCTGGAGTTGGAGTACAAGCAGTAAAAGTATTTGGGGAAGCATCTTTTGGAATTATAACTGCAGTTTTAACCATTTTAATTTTAGTAATTACTGAAATAATTCCAAAAACTATAGGCGCAAACTATTGGAGAAATTTAGCAAAAACATCTTCTTATATCATTAACGGAATGATAATTATTACTTATCCTTTGGTTTTGATGTTTGCGGTAATCACGAAAATATTTTCAAAAAACAAAGAAGAACAAACTACAAGCAGAGAAGAAATAGCGGCATTAGCAAGTATAGGAGCAGAGGAGGGAGTGTTTTCAGAAAAAGAGGATAAAATAATTCAAAACGTGCTAAAGCTTAAAAATGTAAAAGTTACCGAGATCATGACACCCAGAGTTGTGGTGGTTTTGGCAGATGAAAAATTATCCCTTAATGATTTTTTAAAGAATAAAGATTATTTAAAGTTCTCCCGTATTCCTATATATGCTGAAAAGGTAGAGAATATCACAGGATATATATTCAGACAAACAGTTTTTGAAAAGTTGGCTGAAGATCATCATGGTTTAAAACTAAAAGATATAATAAGAAAAATTGTTATAGTACCTGACTCTATCGTACTTTTCTCTTTATGGGAAATACTCTTAGAAAAAAAAGAGCATATAGCATTAATTGTAGATGAATATGGTGGTTTAGATGGAGTTGTCACAATGGAAGATATTATCGAAACCTTATTAGGTCTTGAAATAGTAGATGAAAAAGACACCATAACCGACATGCAAAAATATGCTAGAGAAAGATGGCAAACTAGACAGGCTAAATACAACTTACTAGACCAACTAAATAAAAGGGAGGATTAAATATTTGTTTTCTATATTGATACTTACTCTCTTATTATATAAATATTACATAATACTTTACAACATGTGGGACCACTTTTAAAAATTAAGCCTTACAGAGATGTGGGGCTTTTTTGTTTTTAGCTTTTGTAAGGTTTGCAAAATGAATTATCAATCTATTTTGGAAAATCCATTTGCTTAATAAGATTTTTAAACCGGACACTATCTTTAATTACATAAAATGTAGGCTCCACATTTACATAAACCATATCTTTGTCTTTGAAGGTAAATGATTTTTCAAGCCAATCTAAAGCTTTTGAATTTTCACCCATACTCGCATAAGCTAGTGCAATTCTGTAACGCCTATGAGGATATTTTTCTACCAGTTGACTTAACATTTCTTCAGCTTCTTTATCATCACTGACTTTTATAGCAAGGAGCAAATTAGTATATAAAATCAACGACGACTCAGGAGACATTTTTTCCTTAGCTTTCTTTAATTTTTCTACATTAGAATTTTCCATTGTTAATACATTAATAACAACTCGCTCGTCCATGATACTAGGATAAAGATCTTTGTACTTATAAATTATTAGGTTTACATTATCATATTGCCTAGCGTGATAATAAGCTTCTAATAAATATTCTAATGCGGTTCTTTGAATGGGATCATTTTTTAAAGCCTTCTGACAATTCTCAATACTTTCTGTTTCTCTACCCAATATTGTATAAAAACGGCCTACATTTCTTAAAACATAAGGATTATTGGGTTCAAGTTGTAAACCCAGATCAATCATTTCTAGAGCTCTCTGAAAATCATATTCATTGTCTAAAATCTCTCCAAGATTAACTGCTGCTATTCCAGAAGATGGATCAAGCTCAAACGCTTTTACGGATACTTTTTTTGCTTTATAAAAATTATCGTCTAATGAATTATTTGATTTCCTCCAGTAACACATTCCCAGATATGTCCAGGGCAATGAGAATGTAGAATCTAACTCTATAGCTTTTTTAAACCAGGTTATTGCACCATCAGTAGAATTAGTTTCAAAATTTGATTCATAATAATATCTTCCCCGAAGAAAATAATTATATGCTTCGGAATCAATTATTTTATTTTCTGTAAGAGGATTATCTTTTAATAAAGTAATACTAAATGCATTAACAACTGAAGCACTAATCTCATCTTGAATTTTAAAAATATCCTCCAAATTACGATCAAAAGTTTTACTCCAGAGATGAGAACCATCTATTGATTTTATCAATTGAGCAGTAATTCTTATTTTATTTCCTGATTTTCGCACACTTCCCTCCAAGAGATAATTAACATCTAATTTATTTCCTATATCACGCAGATCTTCATTTTCACCTTTAAAAGCAAATGATGATGTGCGTCCAATCACTCTCAATTCAGGAATTTTTGTAAACATATTGATCAACTCTTCACTTAAACCATCAGCGAAATATTCTTGTTCCTCATCACCACTCATATTAACAAACGGAAGAACAGCAATAGAAATCTCTTCTGTTAATTCGCTGTTAGCAATAGATTTTGAATCAACTTTAGCCAATGGTTTATTAACAAACGATATTGCTATTGCAAGGATAAGTGTAACTATTATAACAATGTTTAGGCGTTTATTAGTAACTGAGCTGTTAATATGTTCTTCTGAATTTTTCTTTGTTTTTTTTAATCCCTCAGGTGTTATTTGATAAACCCAAGAAAAAAACACCCAAAAAGGAAGACCTAATACTAAAAAGAATATTACGGTTTTTAAGACCCAATCAGGAGCATTCATAATGGGTAATACAATGGAAACGACCTGAAGTATAATCCACGACACAACTAAATATGCTAATGTTTCTTTTATGACATTTCTGCGTTGTAGTTCGTTTATAAACTTCATCTATAGAGGAATTTATGATAAAGGTATAACGAAAATTTTAATTTTTTTCTGATTAAGTAGTTTTCTCTTTTAGAAATTTTGGAAATTCACAAAATGTTTTGATTGATAATGAACACCTTACAATTGATTTATCTGTATTTTAAGAGATATTCTGTTTATATCGTACAGGTTAAAATCATCATCATATCCCAATCGATGCTCAAACCTTTATACATCTTTATAACTCCATACTACTGTTTTCAGAAATAAAAAATAACTTAATTACTCCGTATTACTGTACATTACTCTATATCACTGTACAGCACTTAGGTTCATGTGGGACCACAAATAAGAAAAATCCAATCTAGAAATAGGTTGGATTTTTTTGTTTGCATTAATTTATAGGCGAGAAGTTTATTTGGAATGTTTAAAAACTAACGCTTTATCGTTAAAAAGAGTATTTATTATAAGAGGTAAATCACGATATTATGTCTTTTCAGAAATTAATTTTTGATAAGCTCTAGGAGTCATAGAAGTTTCCTTTTTAAAAGCATTATAAAATGCAGAGCTAGTATTGAACCCAACATCAAAAGCCAAATCTTCAATTTTATCATTTAAATGATCTGGTTCCACAAGTTTTTGGGTAACTTCTTTAATTCTAAAACTATTAATTACCTCAGGAAAACTTTTATTATATATTTTACTAGTAGCTTTTGAAACTAAGTAAGTAGGGGTATTAATGGCATTAGAAAATTGTGCTAAAGTTATTGCGGGTTGTGTGTAGATTTTATCAATTTCTATGGCTCTTATAATTTTATCTAGTAAATCTTGCGGCAAATTAATTGGTTCTATCTTTTTTATAACGGAAGGAGTTTTAAGAGCAACAAAGAACAAAATAAAAACAATTAAAAATGCGAAAGCTGTTCCTGCGGTATACGCTTCTATATTACCAATAAAGAACTGAAAAGTAAATACTCCTAATAGGGCTGCAATGCTGTAAAATAAAACAATATGCCATTTACTTAATTGAACTTTGTTATTAACAAATACATAATTTTTAGCAATTATAATTAAGTAAGCCGCCAGTTGAAATTTAGTTGCTAAATAGAATTCATAATGATAATTTTTATAAAAAGAAATCACACAAAAGCCTGTTATGGCAAAAACAAAGTGGAGTGCATCTTTAAAACTTAGAGAATAGCTTTTGTTTCTTGAAAGGTTAAAATAAAAGAATAATAGCGGCCCTATAGAGGCAAAGCCCAAAAAACCAATTCCCACTCCCAAAGTTGATATTTCTGAAAACACATAATAAAAAACAGACTTGGATACTCTAAGGGTTATGGCTAGAAATAAAATACCAAGGCTAAGATCTAATAACTTGTTTTCCTTTTTTATAAAAAGAAAATAGGTAATCATGTATAAACAAGATATAAGACCTACACTAGAAAAAATAATTAAGGCTATAGAAACAGTCATCTGCGAAATTGTTTTTCCAAAGATATTTAATATTAGGCCTTCCTTTTTGTTAAAATGCTCTTAAATATCTCTCCATATTTCAATAATAAGGAGATATGACTTCCCGTCAAGGTCTAGTTTCGCTTCAGAAATCAATTAAACATACCACAAAAATGAAAAAATCTATTTACCTATCGTTTCTAACATTCTTAGTGTCGTTTGCATCTTTTGCGCAGTTTCACACTATGAATATCCCAAAAAATAGTCCTAAAGTAATAGAGAGCCAGCGACTGGGGATTACAGATATTATCATAAATTATAGTAGCCCCGCATTAAGGGGAAGAGACGTTTGGAACAGCCCAAATATTATTCCTCAAGAAGGCAATCCTATCGCTTGGAGGGCTGGAGCGAACATGGGAACTACTATAGCGTTTAGTACAGATGTGTTAATAGAAGGCAATCTTTTAGCAGCTGGAATTTATGGGTTTCATATCCTACCTAAGAATGATACTTATACCTTAATTTTCGCACATAATTATGACCAATGGGGAAGTTATTATTTAGATCTAGAAAGAGATGTTGCTTTAAAAGTAACCGTAAATCCAGATACCTGTGCTAAATCGGAACAGTTAGATTATGAGTTTTTAAACAGAACAGAAAACACATTAGTTATTGGACTTGAATGGGGAGAAAAACGAATCCCTTTTAGGGTAGAAGTGGATTTAAACAAAACAGTTGTGGAGAGTTTTAGAAGTGAGTTAAGGGGAATTAACACTTACCATTGGCAAGCTTGGAACGATGCTGCAAATTGGTGTTTAGATTACAATACCAATTTAGAGGAAGCACTAGAGTGGGCAAACCGTTCTATAAATGGTGGTTATGGAAGCTTTGCTGCAAATAAAAATGTGAGCAATATGGAAACTAAAATAAAATTATTAGACAAATTAAATCGCGATAAAGAAATGCAGGAAGCGGTTACCGATGCAAAAAGCATGTTGGTAAACGCAAATGACGCTTATGGCTTAACTAAATTTTTTTTAGGAATGAGCCTGTATCAAGAGGCATTAGATTACTCAGAACAATCGATTGAAAATCATCCAGAATCTTGGTTTCTATTATTAAATAAAGGAGTTTCAAATTACTTCTTAAAGAATAAAAAAGCAGCGATAAAAGATGTGAAGGCTGTAATTAAAATTGCTCCGGAAAATTACAAGGATAGATTACAAGAAATTATCAAGGAGTTTGAAACAGATTCGTATCAATTGAGATAGGGATATTTAAACAGAAACCACAAAAAAATATTCAGGAGTAGCTATAAAGGGGTTTGATGGTTATCCACTTTAGCAAAAATTGATTTCGTTACTCCTGATTTTTTATTTTAAAATATCCAGATATTCATATGAATTTGCAAAATTTTTATTTTTTATTATTTATTGCACTAGTAGGTTCTACTAAGCTTCTTTCTCAAGAAAGCACTACTCGAGAAAACTTTATTTATAACATTAAAAGAACAAGTTCTCTTATAAAAATAGATGGGATAGAAAGTGAAGGCGAATGGAACAACACACAGTTAATAGATACCTTGTACAACCATAATCCATCTGATGTAGGAATTTCTAAAAACGGTTCAGAAATACGATTAGCCTATGATGATGAAAAGCTATACATCTTCGCAAAACATTTTGATGAAGGAAAGCGAATTGTACAGTCCTTACAACGAGATTCGGATAATTCGCAATGGGGTAGTGATTCGTTTACTATAGCAATAGACCCTATAAATAAAAAGCAAAGTGGAATTATAATAGGAGTCAATGCCGGGGGTGCAGAATTAGATGGTAATTTATTAATACAACCATCTAGAACTACTTATTCTGACGAAAAAGACCAGCGATGGATTTCTTCCACAAAACAATATGATGATTATTGGTTAACCGAATTTGCAATTCCATTAAGTAGTTTACGATACGATGAAAATAATTTACAATGGGGTATCAACTTTATTAGAGGAGATAAAGTTGAAAATTATTATTATACCTGGACGACACCATTTCCAATAAACTTTAATGGAATCGATGTAAATTATATGGGGACACTTCAATGGGACGCTATTCCTAAAGTAAAAAACAAAATAGCTTATATAAAACCTTATACCACTTTGTCTTCCTTAAAAGACAACGAAATTGAAAACAAAGAAACAGAGTATAAAATAGATGCTGGGGTAGATATAAAGATTGGGATTACAAAATCTTTTAATGCAGACATCACATTAAATCCAGATTTTTCGAATGCCGATGTGGATGAAGAAGTTACTAATATTACTCGATTTGATATCTCCTTACCAGAACAACGAGAGTTTTTCCTTGAAAATGCAGATATTTTCTCCAATTTCGGAAGCTATACGGTTATTCCTTTTTTCTCAAGACAAATAGGTTTAGACGCTCCCATTATTTATGGAGTTAGGGCTTCAGGAAATCTTACCAACAATTTAAGGCTGGGTGTGATGAATGTTCAAACAAAAAAAGAAGACGAAATCGATGCGCAAAACAATACCGTTGTTGCATTTAATTATAAAGTGTTAAATCGATCTCAATTAAAAGGACTGTTTATTAATAGACAAGAGACTAGCAATTCAGAAATAAATGATTATACAAGAAATTATGGTGGGGAGTTTACCTATATCTCTAAAAAAGGAAATTTTAATAACAATGTTAAGTTTCACTCTTCTGTCACTGATGAAAACAGCAAAGGTTATTATTTAGGAATTCAGGGAAACTACATGACAAGGACATTTGGATCTGGTTGGACCTTAGATAAAGTTGATAAAGATTACCAAGCCGATTTAGGTTTTACCCCAAGAATTTTTAATTATAATGCAGAAATCGATACCACAATAAGAGAAGGCTATACCCTCATTAATCCGTGGCTTCGTTACACACTTTACACCAAAAACAAGGAAAGCAAAATCATTTCTCATAGTTTAAGAACTTGGAATGACTTCTATTTAGATGAAGATAATGAGTTCTACGAAAGAGCAAATAATATAGCTTACGATTTGGCTTTAAAAAACACATCTAGCTTTTCATTATCTGGGTCGAATAGAGAAGTAGACTTGAAGTATCCAACCAATTTTTTAGGAGAAGAATTTGACAATTTACCAGTTCAAAATTATAATTTTTCAAATGGTTCTTTAAGTTATAATTCAGATAAGCGAAAACAATTAACCTATAGAACTTCTGCAACCTTAGGTGGTTTTTTTAATGGAAATATAACTGCCTTTAGTGTTATGGGTAATATCCGTTTTGGTTATTGGGGAAACTTTAGCATTTCTTATGACTATAATGACATTACATTACCAGAAAATTATGGAGATGTAAATCTTCATTTATTAAAGTTTAAAGCACTTATTAGTTTTACCAATAAGTTGTTTTTTAACAATACCGTACAATACAATTCTCAAAGTGAAAATTTCAGTGTGTTTTCAAAATTACAATGGCGATACTCTTCGCTTTCAGACATCTTTCTAATTTATAATCAGAATAACGATACCAATGGATTTGATCTTAGTAATAAGTCAATCATATTAAAAATAACCTACCAATTTGGGGTATAATTAATAAATCAAAAAAATATTTTTTTGTTTTAATAACAGATTATAATTCAAAAGTTTATCCATTCGGTTTATTGTTAAATTAAACTTTTTAACAATTGTTAATAAAAATTTAGTATTTTCGTCAGCTGTATGCGATCCCAAATCGTTAAAATATTAACCGTAGTGCTATTAATGTTTAATAGTGCGATTATGCTTGCACAGTCTAAAGGCGGTGGCTCAGGCCCACCATCTCCTAGCCAAAGAAGACCACCACAACTTCCAATTGATGATAATATTTTAATCCTAATCTGTATAGGATTATTGTACGGGGTATTTATAGCTTACAAAAAACACCAATCTAAGAATACTGCTGCATAAGCCTTTTCATATATTTCCCTACTACATCAAATTCTAGATTTACCTTAGCACCTATTTTAAATGTGCTAAAGTTTGTATGTTCAATAGTATAAGGAATAATAGCAACACTAAACTCATTTTCTTTAGAGTTTACAACAGTTAAACTTACACCATTTATAGTAATCGATCCTTTTTCAATAGTTATGTTTTGTTGTTTTTTATCGTACTTAAAAGTAAAATACCAACTCCCATCCGCCTCTTTAATTGAAGTGCAAATTGCTGTTTGGTCTACGTGTCCTTGAACAATATGCCCATCTAATCTTTCACCAAGCTTCATAGACCGTTCTAAATTAACAAAGCTTCCCACTTTAAGTTCGCCAATATTAGATTTATCTAAAGTTTCTTTAATAGCTGTTACCACATAATTTTCATCGTTTATTCCAACAACAGTTAAACAAACACCATTATGCGCAACACTTTGATCTATTTTTAATTCTGAAGTAATAGGACTTTTAATTTCAATGTGAATATTACTTCCTTCTTTCGTGAGAGAACAAATTTCTCCCATTGCTTCAATTATTCCTGTAAACATGATAACTATTAATTACATTTGTACAACAAAAGTAATCATATAAGGGTTCTTTAAATAATGGATGAACAAAAAAAAATAATAGTTGGAATTTCAATTGGAGATTTAAACGGAATAGGAAGTGAGGTTGTTTTAAAAGCATTAAATGATTCTAGAATATTAGATTTTTTTACTCCTGTAATATTTGCTTCTCAAAAATTAATGCAGCACTTCAATAAGGTTTATGAACTTGATTGTAATCTATATGGGATTAATAGTTTAAATAAATTATCTCATAATAAAATAAATGTATTTAATGTTTGGAACGAATCTGTTTCTATAAATTTTGGAAAAGAAGATCCAGAAATAGGTTCCTATGCTATTAAATCATTAAAATCTGCAGTTTCTGCATTAAAAGAGAAAAAGATTGATGTTCTTGTTACTGCACCTATTCATAAATCAAACATACAGTCTAAGGAATTTAATTTCCCAGGACATACCGATTTTCTTAATCAAGAATTAGTAGGAGATAGTCTGATGCTAATGATTTCAAAAAAATTAAGAGTAGGATTATTAACAGACCATGTCGCTGTTAAGGATATTGCAAGTACGATAACAAAAGAATTAATTGAAAACAAAATTAATACCATTCATAAAACATTAATTCAGGATTTTGGAATTTCCAAACCCAAAATTGCTGTATTAGGAATAAATCCTCATAATGGGGATCAAGGTGTTATTGGCAAAGAAGACGATACGGTATTAAGACCAACACTAGATAATTTTCGAAAAAATGGCATGTTGGTTTATGGACCCTATGCTGCTGATAGCTTTTTTGGTTCTGGAAATTATGAAAAATTTGACGCTATAATAGCATCATATCATGACCAAGGTCTAATTCCTTTTAAAACACTTTCTTTTGGTTTGGGAGTTAATTATACAGCAGGGTTAAATAAAATTCGAACATCTCCAGATCACGGGACTGCTTTTGATGTTGCTGGCAAGAATATTGCTAGCCCAGATTCCTTTAAAGAAGCGCTGTTTAGTGCAATAAGTATTTATAAAAAAAGACAAGAATTTACAGAATTATCCAAGAACCCTTTAAAATCAAGAGGTGCAAAATAATTTGGGACCAAAAGTTTCATTAAAAAGAATTACAAAAACCTATTTGCAGTTTAAATATTTTTTTATCTTTGCACCCGCCTTATTTACAAGGTGGTTGAGTTAAACAGAGAGTGATA
>CAJXYJ010000053.1 GCA_913063255.1 uncultured Flavobacteriales bacterium
TAAGAAGTCGAATTAAGGCAATTCCACATTCGTGTTTTAACGCGTCGCTCATAATATTTTAGCAATAAGTAATTATAAAAAAAAAGCCTCCGATAAAATTAGACCGAAGGCAACTTGTTATGTTAATTCAATATCAAATTGAGTTAAACTTTTAAATTGAAGTATTCGTTTATACACTTCTTTTTTATCTAAATCCAACATTCGTTCGGTTCCAAATTTCTCTACACAAAAAGAAGCCAATGCGGAACCGTAGATTATTGCTTTTTTTAAGTTTTCGTAACTATAGTCTTCCGTCTTAGCAAGATAACCAGCAAATCCTCCTGCAAATGTATCTCCAGCTCCTGTTGGATCAAAAACTTCCTTTAAAGGCAAGGCTGGTGCAAAAAACACTTCATCATCATAAAATAATAATGCGCCATGCTCTCCTTTTTTAATCACTACAAATTTTGGCCCCATGGTCATAATCTTTTTTGCAGCCATTACTAATGAATATTCCCCTGTAAGTTGTCTAGCTTCTTCATCATTAATAGTTATTACATCTATTTTTTCTATAACTTTCAACAAGTCATCAAGAGCATTATCCATCCAAAAATTCATGGTATCTAAAATGATGAGTTTTGGTCTTTTGGTCATTTGTTCAATCACACCCAGCTGGACCATTGGATGTAGGTTACCTAACATTACAACTTCCGCATCTTTAAAGTTTTCGGGTACTATTGGGTTAAAATCAGCAAGTACATTTAACTCTGTAGCCAAAGTATCTCGAGTATTCATATCGTTATGATACTTTCCTTTCCAGTAAAAAGTTTTTCCGTCTTCCACAATTTCAATGCTAGAAACATCGAGCCCTTTATCTTGTAGCATGGTAATATCTTCTTTTGGGAAATCACCCCCAACAACAGATATAATAGCCCCATCCACATCAAATTGTGAAGCGGCTAAACCTATAAAAGTGGCTGCCCCACCTAGTATTTTATCTGTTTTTCCAAAAGGGGTTTCAATGGCGTCGAATGCAACAGTCCCAACGATAACAAGTTTACTCATAAAAGGGTTTTAAATGAAAGTGCAAAGATAAGGTTTTGAGTTGTGATTAAACAAAATTTAATTCTCAGAAATTACTCACATTCTTCATTATAATAAGTCACTATTTCTTCTAAATGTTTTCGTTTGTATTTTTTGTTTTTAATTTTTGTAACTAATAATTCACAATCACTAAAAAACTTTATAGCATTGTTTCTAAAACTTCCATAATCTATGTTATTCCCTTTTATGTATTTTGCCATTGCCTGGCCTTCTTTTAACACATAATAAGTGATGTTAGTATTGGCAGTATTGGCAGTTGGGTTAATGGCAGTAGATCCTGAGTTGCCTTTATAAGTTACTTGAGACTTCTGATAAAGTGAAACCTTACCTATAATAACTTCAGTCATTAAAGCGCTTTTACTTTTAGAGTATTTAATATATTTTTGAGTGAAATTAGAACGGTCTTTTTTTCCTATAGAAATTATTTTATCTATTTGTGAAAGTGCTACTGTCTTTTTTTCGCCATCGGTAGTTTTAAACTTAATTTCTTTAATTTTTAAAGCAGTTTTTTCGGAATACGATTTTGTTGTAAACGTTTTACCATTATTAGTAGTAATCGTATAAACTTGGCTTTTGTCGTTACTTAAATTAACTCCTGCAACACCAAATTGAGCGTTGGTTTGTATAGAGAAAAGAACAATTAATAAGAGTAGATTTTTTTTCATTTAAATAAGTTTTGTTGTTAATATAATTAGTGTTAGTTATTTTCTCCCAAAATCAGCAGGGATTTCTCCCCATGCTTTAGTCTCCCACTTTATAATGATTGTTGTATAGGTATTATTTTTTAGCCAATATTCTGCACGACTTAATAATTCGAAGACCTTTTTATTTTTTGAAGTTTGTTTTAATTTGGTATTGCATTTTTTCTTTTTTACCCATCCAATAGCAATTTTTGAATCACTATAGATTTTACGGTCACTTTTTTGTTGTTTTAAATAAGCAAGACCATGTACCAAAGCCAGAAATTCCCCAATATTATTAGTCCCTTGTTGAAAGGGCCCTTGATGAAATAATTGTTTATGTGTTTGTGTATCAACGCCACGATATTCCATAATTCCGGGGTTTCCACTAGAAGCAGCATCTACAGAAATAGTATATAAATTAGGCTCTCCTATTTTTTCTAATTCTTCTTTAGTGAGCTTTTTCTTTTTCGTGTTTTTCCCCTTATAATCAACATATTCTTTATTGTAAGCTACTTTGGCTTCATTAAAAGTTAAAAATGATTTGTATTGTGCTCCAGGAACTCCTTTTATAGATCGTTGGCATTCTTTCCAACTATCAAAAATGCCAGCAGGGTTTCCAAACCAAACCACATAAAATTTTTTCTTTTTAGCCAAATGTTACTTTTTTAAAATTTCTTCAATCACCTTAGGGAAAAACTCATATTCTAATTTATGGACTTTTTCAGCTACAGATGCGGTAGTATCATTTTCTGAAACAGACACTTTTTTTTGAAAAACTATAGCCCCTTCATCATAATTTTTATTTACAAAATGTATGGTTATTCCAGTTTCAGTTTCTTTATTTTTTATAATAGATTCGTGAACGTGAGATCCGTACATTCCTTTTCCACCATATTTTGGCAATAATGCAGGGTGAATATTAATCACTTTATTAGTAAATTCATTCAAAATTGATTCGGGAAATTTTAATAAGAACCCCGCAAGGACTATTAAATCTGGGCGTTCATTTTTTAGATCTTTCAAAATTTTATCAGTATCACAAAGATCTTCTTTGGAAAAAGGAAAAGAAGGGACTTTTAAATTTTTTGCACGCTCTAAAACTTTAGCATTTTTTTTATTTGAAAGCACTAAAGTGACTTCAGCAAAATCTGATTTTTGAAAATATTCAATAATGTTTTGAGCGTTAGTTCCACTCCCAGAAGCAAATACAACAATACGCTTCATAGTTTATCTTTATTATTTGGGTTGGTATTGGTATAAAATTAAAGCACAAAAGTAATGCAAAAGAAGAATTACTCAACTAAAATGTTTACTTTAGAATCACATTTTATAATTAATAGGGTGTTTTAAGTTAAAATATTTTATTTTTGCGGATTATAATTAAAATTTAAAAACAAGAATTATGTCAGACATTGCATCAAGAGTAAAAGCTATTATCGTAGACAAATTAGGTGTAGACGAGAATGAAGTTGTAATCGAAGCTAGCTTCACAAACGACTTAGGAGCCGACTCATTGGATACGGTAGAACTTATTATGGAATTTGAGAAAGAATTTGATATCCAAATTCCAGACGATCAAGCTGAAAATATTGCTACAGTTGGTCAAGCAATCTCATATATTGAAGAAGCTAAATAAAACTACTTCTTTATGGAATTAAAGCGAGTTGTAGTAACAGGATTAGGTGCACTTACTCCTATAGGTAACAATGTTGAAGAATATTGGGACGCATTGATTAGTGGAAAAAGTGGGTGTGCTAATATTACCTATTTTGATACAGAAAAGTTCAAAACTAAATTCGCTTGCGAACTTAAAAACTTCGACCCATTAAATCATTTTAATAGAAAAGAAGCTCGAAAACTCGATCGTTTCGCTCAATACGCACTTGTATCTGCTGATGAAGCAATAGAAGACGCTAAATTTAATCTCGATGAGGTTGATAAGTTTAGAGTTGGTGTTATATGGGGTGCAGGCATTGGAGGTTTAGAGACTTTTCAAAATGAAGTGTTAAATTATTCTGAAGGGGATGGAACACCACGTTTCAACCCCTTCTTTATTCCTAAAATGATAGCAGATATTGCACCAGCAAATATCTCTATTAAATATGGGTTTATGGGTCCAAATTACACAACAGTTTCTGCTTGTGCATCCTCTGCTAACGCGTTAATAGATGCGTTTAACTATATTCGATTAGGTCAATGTGACGTAATCGTTTCTGGAGGAAGTGAAGCTGCAGTTACTATTGCAGGTATGGGAGGTTTTAATGCGATGCACGCATTATCAACACGTAATGAAAGTCCAGAAACTGCATCAAGACCTTTTGATGCTACTCGTGATGGATTTGTATTAGGTGAAGGCGCAGGTGCTCTTATTCTTGAAGAATATGAACACGCTAAAAAAAGAGGTGCTAAAATTTATGCCGAGGTTATTGGAGGAGGAATGTCTAGTGATGCCTATCATATGACAGCTCCACATCCAGAAGGTATTGGTGTTGAAAGAGTAATGCTTAATTGTCTTCAAGACGCAGGAATGACTCCAGGTCAAGTAGACGCAATCAATACTCACGGTACAGCAACACCCTTAGGTGATGTTGCTGAATTAATAGCGATAAGTAAAGTATTTGGTAAACATGCCAAAGACATAAATATCAATTCAACTAAATCAATGACTGGTCATTTATTAGGAGCGGCAGGAGCGATAGAAGCTATTTCTTCTATTTTATCTATCCAAAATGGGATAGTACCTCCAACAATAAATCATACCACTGTTGATGAAAACATCGATCCCTCATTAAACCTTACTTTAAACAAGGCTCAAAAAAGAGAAATCAATGTCGCGATGAGTAATACTTTTGGTTTTGGCGGGCATAACGCTTGTGTTCTCTTTAAGAAAATTTGAGTATTTTAATATAAAATGGCATCAATTAAAAACATATTTAAACCCCGTTCAGATGAAAACGGGGATTTTTTTTACGCCGTAAAAAAGATAATTGTTTTTAGACCAAAAAATATTCAATTATTCACCGAAGCATTTACCCATCGTTCTATGAACGAGAAAAATGAAGTGGGAGATTCCATGAATTACGAAAGAATGGAGTTTCTTGGAGACGCTATTCTTAGTACTGTAATTGCTTCTCATTTATATAAAAAAGTTCCTGGAGGTAATGAAGGTTATCTCACTAAAATGCGATCTAAGGTTGTAAGTCGCGAACATTTAAATGAGCTAGGAAAAGATTTAAACTTAATTAGCTTAGTAAGATCTGCGATACCAAAAAATCAATTTGGAGAAAACATTCATGGCAATGTATTTGAAGCATTAATTGGAGCTATTTATTTAGATAGAGGCTATAAATATTGCGAAAAGTTTATCTATAGAAGTGTGATAAAACCTTATGTAGATATTCAAAAATTAGAAGGAAAAATAATAAGCTACAAAAGCTTGTTTATTGAGTGGTGCCAAAAAAACAAGAAACCATTTAAATTTAATGTTTACGAAGATACAGGGAACGACACACTTAAACATTTTGCTGTAAAATTAAAATTGGAAGAAGAGGTAGTAGCAAAAGCACGTGCAACCTCAAAGAAAAAAGCGGAAGAGAGAGCCGCTAAAAGAGCCTATTATAAGTTGCGCAAAGAAATAGATAGCGAAATGGCCTAATAAAAGAATTAGTTTTTTATTTTAAAAATTCCATTTTCTACCAACAAGCATCCATCATTTTTTATTATTTTTATTAAGTATTTAAGAACTCTTTTAAAAGAGGTAATATCCTATGGCAATTCATAAGCTAATATTAGATGATGATTTTAATAATGAATTTTCATTAATAGCAATACATTGCAGTGAAGAAGCCTATAAAATGGCATATATGCTTAATAAACATGTACCTTTACAGTTGGTTAGAAAACCCTTAGATATAGATTTTTCGAATAATGGATTAGAAGTCACATTTCCTATATTTGAATATGAAGATAATTTAAGCTATATTTTGTATCATTTAGTTTCAAATAAAAGCAAGTCACTTTCAGCCAAAGTGCATAGTTCTGGAGGATTATTCGATAAAATCACTTCAGAAAAAACAGTGACCACGTATTTATTAAAAGAACATAAAAACGTAGATTTTTTTTTAAAAATACATTCTGATTATGAAAAAGTTCCTATTAGGAATATATTATCATCAATCAATAAAATAGAACAGGTAATTTCAGCATACAGCATAGAAATAGAACATATAAAATCTAAAAATAATTTAATATTTAACTAATGCCCGATCAAAAAAGAACTAAAATAGTTGCCACTTTGGGGCCCGCTATTAATAGCAGAAAAATTATGAAGAACATGATCCTAGAAGGTGTAAATGTTTTTAGAATTAATTTTTCACATGCTGACTATCAAGATGTAAAAAATAATGTTACCCTAATTAGAGAACTTAGCGAAGAGTTAGGTGTTAATATTGCAATTTTAGCAGATTTACAAGGTCCAAAGTTACGTGTTGGAATTATGGAGGAAGGTGTTGAAATACAACCAGGAGATATAGTTAGTTTTTGTACAGGGGAAGAGTTTATAGGAAATCATGATAGAGTTTATATGAACTATGATGATTTTCCAAATGATGTAAAAAGGGGAGAACGAATATTAGTAGATGATGGAAAACTAATGTTCGAAGTTTTAAATACCAATGGGGTAGATAAAGTAAAAACAAAAGTTATTCAAGGTGGATTATTTAATTCAAAAAAAGGAGTTAACCTTCCCAATACCAAATTATCATTACCTGCATTAACTAAAAAAGATAAAAAAGATGCTCTTTTTGCTTTAGAACAAGGAGTGGATTGGATTGCTTTGTCTTTTGTGAGATATGCTAAAGATTTAAAAAAGCTTCAGAAATTAATTGAAAATAATAGTGAATATAAAGTACCTATTATTGCAAAAATCGAAAAACCTGAAGGCGTAGCTAACATTAAAAAAATTGTAGCTTATTGTGATGGAATAATGGTTGCAAGAGGTGATTTAGGAGTAGAAGTTCCTGCTGAAGAAGTGCCATTAATTCAGAAAAAATTAGTGCTTATTGCTAAGAAAGCTAGAATTCCTGTAATTATTGCGACACAAATGATGGAAACAATGATCGATTCTTTAACTCCAACAAGAGCCGAAGTAAACGATGTGGCAAACTCTGTAATGGATGGAGCAGATGCTGTGATGTTATCGGGAGAAACTTCAGTAGGTAAATATCCTGTTGAAGTAATTAAAAAAATGGCTACTATTTTAAAGAAAGTAGAAGGTTCTAATTTAATTACAGTACCTGAAGAGCCACCAACTATTAGAACCGATCGATATATTACAAAATCTATTTGTTACCATGCAGCAAATATGGCTAATGAAATTGAAGCAAAAGCGATTTGCACTTTAACCAATAGTGGGTATACCGCTTTTCAAATTTCGGCTTGGCGTCCAGCCGCTCATATATTAGTGTTTACCTCAAACAAGCGTATTTTATCAAGACTTAGTTTGCTGTGGGGAGTAAACTCTTTTTATTACAATCGTTATATAGGTACTGATGAAACTGTGGAAGATGTTAACCAAATTGCCTTTGACAAAGGCTATGTGAAAAATGGTGAATATTTAATTAATCTTGCAGCAATGCCTATTGTAGATAAGGGTATGGTAAATACCTTGCGGGTTTCACAGGTTTAAAGTTTATGACTTTTCAACCATTCTTTTCGTAAATCCTCCGAAACCTTTCCAGTTCCATCGTGTTTCCAACCTGGAGGTTTTATCAAATATTTTAGTCGGTTAGACCATGACTTTTTACCAGAAAAAGCATCTTTAAACAACGCAAACCATTCTTTAAAAGCAATGATAAATGGATTGTAGGTTTCTATATTGGTTACCAAACCATAATTCACTTTTTCAGTTTTTAATTCGGGTTGAAAGGTGCCAAATATCTTATCCCAAATAATTAAGATCCCCGCATGATTACGATCTAAATAAATGGGATTACTTCCGTGATGAACTCTGTGGTGTGATGGCGTATTAAAAAAAGACTCAAACCATTTCGGCATTTTATCGATGGTTTCAGTATGAATCCAAAATTGATACAACAAACTAATGCCCATCTGAAATACAATCATTCCTGGATGAAAGCCCAATAAAGGTAACCATAACCAAAAAATAAAGGAATAAAAGCCGCCAGTCCAAGTTTGCCGTAATGCAGTACTTAAATTATAATGTTGGGAAGAATGATGTATTACATGAGAGGCCCAAAACAATCGGTTCTCGTGGGAAACTCTATGAAACCAATAATAAGACAAATCATCTAGAAAAAAGAGGATTGCAAAACTCCACCAAGCTACTGGAATGCTAAAAAATCGAAAATTCTCATAAACAAACAATAAAGCTGCAAAAACAATCAACTTACTAAAAAACCCTAAAAACACATTGCCAAGTCCCATAGTGATAGAAGAAAAGGCATCTTTAAATGTATAGGTTTTTATATTTCGTTTTGTTGTTATAAAAAGCTCTAACAACATTGCGAAAGCAAAAAATGGGATTGCGTATAGTATAATTGGCGGGAATTCTGGCACAGCTTTTTTGTTTTGAGTCCAAAGTACAAAAAATGTCATTCAGAACGGAGTGAAGAATCTCAAAAATGTTAAAAACGAACTTTAATGAGATTGCTTCAATATTCCTCCTCGCAATGACAATTACTCTACAATTTCTGTTTTTGAAATTTTTATAGCATTTCCTTCTTTAGCAATGGTAACAAATTTCGAGAATCCTTTATTTTTATAGACATATTCAATTTTTATAATAGCATCCTCTTTTCTGGTTATTTGTAATTCACTGTTCCAACGATCATTTTTATATTTTTTCTCTTTAATAATCTGATTTTTTTTTCCTTTTTCAGTTGGATATTCAAATTCATTTGGAAAATTAAAAAGCTGTTTCGCTATATAATAGGCTTCATGTAAATTCGAACTTGGAAGCAGAATTGTTTCCGTATTTGTTGGTCTACTAGCAGTTCCACCTTTAGTTTCTGTAAAGAGAACATTTGGGAAAATTTCCTTTAATTCCTCTGCATATCCTTTTGCTGATATTCCTTTTTCAGGAGGAAAAAATTTAGAGAGGTAGCCGTTAAAAGCAAATCCTTTTTTGTGGTTAAATTCTACTTCATCCATACCTCCCTTAATTCCACCAATAGCCATGGTAGGTTTTTCTTCAGAAGTAATGACTTTTACTCTTGTTCCATAAGGCATTACCGCAAGCTTTTCACTTTGTAAGTTGGCGTGTTCTCGCAAACTAAGTCCGGTAGATGCTGTGACGTATAAATAAGTGACAGAAGGGTTTTCTTTTGGCGTTGTTTCAGCAAGAGCAATTTCTTTCTCTGAAGTAATTTTTACTTTCGAAGTAGTGGTTTCTTCTTCTTTACAAGAAAATAAAATGAATGTGCTAATTAAAGCGAAGCTTACAATTTTTAGTGTGTTCATAATGTGAGTTGTTAATGTTAATAATAAGATTAAGTAATTTTCTCACATATGATTTTTCAAAATTATTTAGAAGTCAAATTTTAATTGCACCGCAACCACTTTTTCTTTAGGGACTTTCCCTTTTTCATTGTTGAGGTTCGATAAGGAAATTCCCAACAACCGTACCGAGTTTTTCATAGAGGCTTGAAATAACAATTCTTTAACAGTTTCCATGAGTACATCTTTACCTGATATAAAATAAGGTAACGTCTTACTTCGAGTCTGTAACGTAAAGTCACTGTATTTAATTTTAAGAGTTACCGTTTTTCCTGCTACTTTACTTTTTTTAAGACGTTTCTCTACCTCTATAGCGATGTCTTCAAGCTTTTTAAGCATAAATATTTCTGAAGTGATATTCTCATTAAATGTACGTTCGGCAGCTAAAGATTTTCGAGTTCTGGAAGATTTAACTTCACTAAAGTGTTCCCCACGAACCACATGGTAATAATAACGTCCACTTTTTCCAAAATGTTCATCTAAAAAATCTTTGGATTTTTGTTTCAAATCTAAGCCAGTAAAGATTCCTAATCGATACATTTTTTGAACAGTCACTTTCCCAACACCATAGAATTTTTTAATGTCTAATTTCTCTAAAAAATCAACAACTTCATCTGGAGGGACTGTTTTTTGACCGTTGGGTTTGTTGATATCACTGGCAACTTTAGCTATAAACTTATTGATAGATATTCCAGCAGAAGCATTCAGCCCCGTTTTTTCTTTAATTTTATTTCGAATTTCTTCAGCAATTAAAGAGGCACTCGGATTCCCTTTTTTATTTTCAGTGACATCGAGATAGGCTTCATCCAGAGATAAAGGCTCCACCAAATCGGTGTATTCATAAAATATCTTTCTAATTTGATCTGAAACTTCATGATATCGTTTAAAATTTGAGTTTACAAAGATTAGATCAGGACAATTTTGCAAGGCTATTACACTACTCATAGCAGATCGTACTCCAAACTTTCTTGCTTCATAACTAGCAGCACTTACCACTCCACGTTTAGAACTCCCACCAACAGCCACAGGTTTCCCACGTAGTTCGGGGTTATCCAATTGTTCTACAGAAGCATAAAATGCATCCATATCTACGTGAATAATTTTTCTTTTGGGAAGCCCTTCCTTCATCCCATAAATTTATAATATCTTAGATAAATAATAGAACAAATAGATGCTTGAAATTGAAAGAAAATATTTAATCCTATCCGATGCCTACAAATCAGAAGCCTATAAGCAAACCAGAATTGTACAAGGCTTTTTAAATACTCACAAAGAGCGTACAGTTCGTGTTCGGATTAAAGGAGAGAAAGCATTTATAACTGTAAAAGGAACTTCTAACTCCGAAGGTACTACCCGAATGGAATGGGAAAAAGAAATTCCCAAAGTAGATGCTGAAAGGATGTTGCTAATTTGTGAGCCTAATTTAATAGAAAAAATTAGATACGAGATAAAAGAAGGCAATCACATTTTTGAAGTAGATGAATTTTTTGGTGAAAATGAAGGTTTAATAGTTGCTGAAATAGAACTGTCTTCAGAAAATGAGGATTTTACAAAACCCGATTGGTTAGGAAAAGAAGTTACAGGGGATGTTAGATATTATAATTCACAATTAAGCAAGTTGCCTTATCGAAATTGGGGATTATAAAGTTGTACCAAACTCATATTCCCGTTCGACCTTGCAGATTCTCACTTTATAAGATTGATGCCATTTCTCTTTTCCAAGTTTTTGAGCTAGCTGATGATCTACATTAGATTTCCAATTTTTTATGGCGTCTAAGTTTTCCCAATAACTAATAGTAATGCCAAGATGTTCCCTAACAGATTCTATCCCTATAAATCCAGGTTGTTGATTGGCTAATGTTTCCATAGTTTCAGCCATTTGGTCGTAGCCCTTTGCTTTTTCAGATAATAGGGAAGTAAAGATTACGGCGTAATAGGGTTTATTCATCTTTATAAATTTTAATAATTAACTCACCTTCAGCATTCATATGTGCACGAAACATTCCAGGAGTATTGAACTCCATTGCAACATTTCCGTCTTTATCAATGGCGACTATTCCTCCAACACCGTCTATTGCTGGCAGTTTGTTTTGAATCACTTCTTGGGCAGCTTCGTGTAAAGTCACACCTTTATATTCCATCATTGCTGAGATATCATGCGCTACCATAGCTCTAATAAAGTATTCTCCCCATCCCGTGGAGGAAACCGCACAGGTTGTGTTATTGGCATAAGTTCCAGCTCCTATAATTGGGGAGTCCCCAATACGGTTCCATTGTTTATTTGTCATTCCTCCGGTTGAGGTTCCTGCGGCAAGATTACCATTTTTGTCGAGTGCAACACAGCCTACTGTACCAAATTTTGAATTTTTTATTAGTGGATCTTCAAAAGAAACATTAGCAGTTTTCTTTTCTAATTCCTTTTTTTTAATTCGTTGTAATGACTGAAATCGCTTTTTAGTATAAAAATAAGATGGATCGGTCATTTCATATCCTTGTTCTCTAGCAAATTCTTCAGCTCCAGCACCCGAAAGTAGTACGTGTGGAGAATCATTCATAACTGATAATGCTAGATTAATTGGATTTTTAATTCGTTTCACTCCTGCAACTGCCCCAGCATTAAGGGTAGCACCGTCCATAATAGAAGCATCCATCTCATTGGTTTCTTCGTTAGTAAATACAGCACCTTTCCCAGCATTAAATAATGGAGAATCTTCCATAATATTAATAGTAGCTGTAATGGCTTCAAGAGAAGAACCGCCTTTTTCTAATATACTATGACCAGTTGAGATGGCTTCCTTTAATTTAGAATGAAAGGCATTTTCTAAAGAATCGGTCATGTTTTTTTTCAAAATAGTACCTGCACCTCCATGGATTACAATACCGAAAGTTGGCTCTATTTTTTCTGTAAATTCTGTACTTTTTACTTCTAAAGAAGAGTCGTTTTTAACATTATTACAGCTAAAGAGTACAAAAAATCCGATTAAAAGTGTTAAAATTTGTTTCATGACAAAAATATTTTATTAAAATGCTAATATAGCTCTAAACTCCTTGTTTTCCGAAGCTTTACAAAAATATAAATGTAGGAAGTATTTGTAAAAAACAACAAAAACATCGACGAAATACACCATAAAAACGATAAAGTGTTGTTTTTTAATAATTTTGTCTTACATTTGTCTCAGCATCATACCCCAAATTTGATGTCCCCGTATTATGAAAATTATTAGAACTAGCCTACTTGCTTTTGTATTATTGTTTTTTGTTACTTCTTGTTCAAAAGATGATAGTCTTTCGGACGAAACAAATTATTCAATTGACTTAAATTTAGCTCAAGAAACCGATTGGTTGTTTGCGGATGATATTCTTGCTCTTATAAATGAGCATAGAACATCCATTGGTCTTAGCACCATAGAAAGAGATCAACAATATGCATCTGCATACGCAGTAGAGCACACAAAATATATGATAGAAAATAATCGTGTGAATCATGATAACTTTGGATCACGATCTGCAGCTTTAAAAAACAAAGGAGCCAAACGTGTAGGTGAAAATGTAGCATATGGTTATGAAACAGCAGATAAAGTAGTTTATGCTTGGTTACATAGCCCTGCTCATAAAGACATTATAGAAGGAGATTATACACATTCTGGATTCGGTGTAATGCAAAATGATAGTGGAAGATTCTTTTTCACACAAATTTTCTATAGCAAATAATATTACTTTCCCATTTCAAGCTTTTGCCGTATTTTTACGTGATTACTTAAAAATACGGCTATGGCTATTATAAAACCTTTTAACCTTAACAAATGGATTGATGAAAATCGAGATTTGTTAAAACCCCCAGTTGCAAATAAAAATTTATATGTTAAGTCCGAAGACTATATTGTTATGATAGTTGCAGGACCTAATGCACGTAATGACTATCACTATAATGAAACCGAAGAATTGTTCTACCAATTAGAAGGTAATATCCAGGTTAATATTCAGGAAAACGGAGAAAAAAAAGAGATGAAACTCGGCCCAGGAGATATGTTTCTATTACCTGCAAATACTCCTCATTCTCCAAACAGAAGTGAAAAATCTATAGGTTTAGTAGTAGAACGCGTCCGAAAAGGTAAAAACCTAAATGACGGATTGATGTGGTTTTGCGATAATTGCAATCATAAACTACACGAAGTTTATTTTGAATTACAAGATGTTGAAAAAGACTTTCAACCGCACTTTAAACATTTTTATACTTCAGAAGAGTTAAGAACTTGTGATAACTGTGGCACTGTCATGGATACCGATCCTCGTTTTATAGGGGATTAATAAGCCATAATTTTGTAGATATAATCAATACACTTTCCTTTTCAGAATTCTTTTAAATTATTATAAGGAATCCGTACCTTTGCACCCTCAATTTAAGATTATAAAACTAAAAAATATGGCTACAGTAGCAACTGCATTTGGAATTGGAGACGCCTTAAAAAAATTAGGCGTTAAAGATATAAACAAAGGAACATCAACTGGATCTAACTGGTTCTCTGAAGGAGAAATGATTTCTTCTTACTCACCAGTAGACGGAAAATTAATAGGGAAAGTAACTACTACTTCTAAGGAAGATTACGAAAAAGTAATGAGTACAGCGACTCAAGCTTTTAAATCTTTCAGAAACATGCCAGCTCCACAACGTGGAGAAATTGTACGTCAGTTTGGAAATAAACTAAGAGAATTAAAAGAACCATTGGGTCAGTTAGTTTCTTACGAAATGGGTAAATCTTTACAAGAAGGATATGGAGAGGTTCAAGAAATGATTGATATCTGTGATTTCGCAGTAGGCTTATCTAGACAATTAAACGGACAAACCATCCCATCGGAACGTCCAGGACATGTTATGAGAGAACAATGGCATCCAATTGGTGTTGTTGGAATAATCTCTGCGTTTAACTTTCCTGTTGCTGTTTGGGCTTGGAATACCGCTTTAGCATGGATTTGTGGTGATGTATGTGTTTGGAAAGGTTCTGAGAAAGCTCCTTTATGTTCCGTTGCATGTCAGAACATTATTGCAACTGTTTTAAAAGAAAATAATTTACCAGAAGGAATCTCTTGTATCATCAATGGGGATTACAAAGTAGGTGAAATGATGACTACCGATACTAGAATCCCATTAGTATCTGCTACAGGTTCTACTAGAATGGGAAGAATAGTTGGTGCAACTGTAGCTCAACGTTTCGGAAAATCTTTATTAGAATTAGGAGGGAACAATGCAATTATTATAACCCCAACTGCCGATTTAAAAGTTGTAGTTCCTGGCGCTGTATTCGGTGCTGTTGGTACTGCTGGACAACGTTGTACTTCAACAAGAAGGTTGATTATTCACGAATCGGTTTACAATAAAGTAAGAGATGCAATTGTTGGTGCTTATGGACAAATTGTTATTGGTAATCCATTAGATGAAACCAAACATATGGGGCCATTAATTGATCATGATGCGGTAAATGCTTATTTAGCAGCTATTGAAAAAGCGAAAGCGGAAGGTGGAAATGTATTGGTTGAAGGTGGAGTTTTAGAAGGAGAAGGATTTGAAAGCGGATGCTACGTAAAACCAGCAATTATTGAAGCTGAAAACCATTTTGAAATTGTACAACACGAAACTTTTGCTCCAATTTTATATTTAATGAAATATTCTGGAGAAGTTGAAAATGCGATTGAAAAACAAAATGGTGTAGCTCAAGGATTATCTTCTGCAATTATGACCAATGAAATGAAAGAAGCTGAAAAGTTCTTATCATACGCTGGATCTGATTGTGGGATTGCTAATGTAAACATCGGAACTTCTGGTGCTGAAATTGGTGGTGCATTTGGTGGTGAAAAAGAAACTGGTGGTGGACGCGAGTCTGGATCTGATGCTTGGAAAGTATATATGCGTAGACAAACCAATACTGTTAATTACTCAGACGAATTACCTTTAGCACAAGGGATTAAATTTGATTTGTAAAAAAAACAAATAGTGATATTTAAAAACCGCTTCCATTGAAGCGGTTTTTTTATGGATTTCTCCCTTTTTCCTCAGGATACATTTCCCAAACAGGATCACTTTGCCAAAATACCTTGCTGTCCACATCTATAATAGATAAAGAACCTTTAAAAGCTGCTCCCGTATCGATATTCCAAACAGATGCAAAGTTTACTGGTATTGTTATTCCAATTTTTGTAGTTGCGGTATGGCCTAAATAAATCTCCTTAAAAACCTGTAGTCGTTTGGGGTATTTTTTATCCGTTATAGATAGACTTTTGTCCATAGCACAAACCATCTCCCATAAAGATCGATCCCAATAAGGAGTATGGTCATAATATTCGTATTGAGGCCCTTTTTCATGGGTATACCCCGCATGGCAATACAACCTGTTTTCTGAATCTATGTGAAAATTTACGAGCTGTTCAAAAAATTGAATGTGTTTTTCCAGCTCTTTTTCTGAAAGGGTTTCATAACTTTTAATACTGGATTCACCTCCATGTTGTAACCACATAGATTTTGCATCACCGAACTTCAAATATTGATAAAGCAAATCATCATGATTTCCACGTAAAAAGACACAAGAATAAGTTTCAGAAAAATGAATTAAAAAAGATACCGTTTCAGCAGATTCACTCCAGCCGTCTACATAATCTCCCAAAAAAATGAATTGATCTTTTGTAGAATAATCTATTTGCTTCAACACTTGTTTCAAGGCTTTTAATCCACCGTGTATGTCTCCAACAACTAAGGTTCTCATGAGTTTGTTAATAAAATCAACATCGCAATAACCGCTATAATAAAAAGCACAAAAAAGAAAATTTTCCAAAAGGAATACGGTCGTTGCCCTGCGAGTTTTCCTGTTTGTCCGTTTACAAAAAAGTTATATCGTTTTTCTTTAAAGGTATAAGCACTAATATAAACAGGAAGTAAGATGTGTTTAAA
>CAJXYJ010000054.1 GCA_913063255.1 uncultured Flavobacteriales bacterium
AAGATCAAGATCTCCATCGCCATCTAAATCTGCATAAGCTGCTCCATTTGAATTAAAATCCATTTCATCTACCCAATTGTTAGAAGTATCTGTAAAATGAAGCCCTCCATCATTCTTAAAAACCTGATTGGGTGTAATTACTGATGGGATAATATCAAGAATTTCTTGAAGAGAAAGTGTTCTATTTAATTCTTTTCGTTTTAAATTAATTTTCTCTCCAATATCATTATCATTAGAGTTTTCCTTAATACCATTGGTAACATATAAATCTTTGTTTCCATCGAGGTCAATATCAAAAAATAAAGGAGCCCAACTCCAATCCGTTTTTGCAATTTTTGCTAATTGTGCAATTTCACTAAATTTACCAAAACTGTTATTTAACTGCAATGTGTTTATCATATATTGATGATGAAATCCATTGCTTACAAGTGAATTAAATTTATCAGGATCCATAGTCGCCATAAATGTTTTTGAAAGGATATGATCATTAGGAGTCATATCGGTTACATAAACATCTAGGTTTCCATCATTATTAATATCAGATATTTCGCTTCCCATACTAAAATATGAGATATGCTTTATATTATGATTCACTTTATTCGTAAATGTTTTATCTCCATTATTCATATATAATAAGTCTGCATCACCATAATCAGTAGCTATATAAATGTCTGGGTAACCATCTTTATTTATATCTCCAACACTAATACTATTTTTAAAGCCATAGTCGACTAGGTTAGCTGCATCGGTTTTATCAATAAATTTACCATTAATATTCTCATAGAACTTATCAGTTCTAAGCACGCCTTTATTTATTAGTGAAGTATATTCTTTCAAATCCCTAGGTTTGTTTTTGTTTTCACTTGGAGTAGGGTGATTAATCAAATACATATCAAGGTCGCCATCCTTATCATAATCAAAAAATGAAGATTGCACGCTATAAGTTGCTATGTTTAGACCATAAGATGCAGCATCCTCTTTAAATGTTCCGTCTCCATTATTAATAAATAATCGATTCCTTAAGAGTTTTTCTTCAGAATAAGGTCCAGCTTTACAAACATAGATATCTAAAAGGCCATCTGCATTTACATCCACCATATTAACACCAAAAGTCCATCCGTAGTTGTTATTCACTATTCCAGTTTCTTCTGTAACATCTTTAAAAGTAAAATTACCTGTATTAAAATATATTCTATCCTTTGTTGCATTTCCTCCAAAATAAATATCTGGAAGTCCATCATTATTTAAATCTCCAACAGCAACTCCTCCCCCATTATATATTTGCTGATATGATTTATGGTTTCGATATTCGTCTTCAATTATTTTATTTTCAAAATCAATACCCGTTTTATCATTAGAAATAAATTTCAAATAGGTCTCATTAGTATTTTGAATATCTACTTCGGTTACAATATCTTTATTTATGTCTTTAATGAATTCTTTGGATAATTCTATTGAAATCTCTTTTGAAGCTTCTTTATTTGTGGCTTTATTTTTAGTTTCTGAACTACAAGAAACCACAAGGGTTATTAAAGAGAAAATTAAAAAAAAACGGGTCATATATTTATTTTATTTATTTAACTTATACATCTCTAATCTACTATCATTATTAGAAACAAGATACAAAACCTCCCCATTATTTAAATGGATTATTGCAGCATCTTTTGAGTCTCCATTAATGCTTATTCCTGTTTGTAAAGATGAAATCACATTAAATTTGTTATTTTCAAATTGGAGCACTACACCTCTAGATGCATCGTAACGGGTTGTTTCAACTTCTGTAGGGTATAGATTCCCTATTGCTATAATTTCATTAGCAGCATCACCATTTATATTTGCTACTGTAAAGTTCATTATTGGTGAAAACTGAGCTTCAATAGGAAGGTTAATCTTTTTAAACTCTCCATTTCCTTCATTAATTAAACAGATACTATGAAAATCTTTTACTTCATAATGTAATGCTTCACTAAGATTATTTTCGCCTATAATATCGTCTAGACTAGCTTCTGCAAATGATTTAAAATTCTTGAATTTATCTGAAATAAATGGCATTTGCTGAGAAGAACATTCTCGACCACGCATAGGAACCAAATTTCCATTATAGTCTTTTGAAAATACAATATCAAAAGTTCCATTATCATCAAAATCATCACAAAAAACATGAAAAGGTTTCCCTGGTTTTGCGGTAAATTTTGAGTTCAATCCTAAATTACCAAATAAATAATCATCGTCACCATCATTATCTATATCTAAAGCTTTTACACTAAACCAAATTCCTTCTGTATCTTCAAGCGATTTAAGGTTTGCTTCAGAAAAACTACCATCTGTATTTTCATAAATTTTTATGGCACTCCATTCAGCACTAACAATTAAGTCTTTATCTCCATCATTATCATAATCTGAAAAAGTTGCACCAGTTACTAAGCCTGCATTTAAAAAGCTAGGAGCCATAGTATTCGTTTTATCAATAAAAACTCCATTCTCGTTTATTAACAATTGGGATTCTGGAGAAAATGGGTATTTATCTGGAATGACTCTTCCCCCAACAAAAAGGTCCAAGTCACCATCACCATCTACATCGCTTGAGATAACAACTTGATTACTTGTCCTGTTTTCAGGTAATATTGTTGCTTTAGTAAACACTCCTTTTCCATCATTGGTATAAATTCTATCTTGATATAAGGTATCTCCTTCGGCAAAGGCTGCTCCACCACTTGTTACATATAAATCTACATCGCCATCGCCATCATAATCAAAAAACAAAACGCCTTGATCTTCTGCACTTTTATCTAGGTTCCAAGTATTGCTAGTATCTTTAATAAAAGCGTTATCACTAGTTTGAAAATATAATTCACCTGCACTTCCAGCTGCCCCACCAACATAAAAGTCGGTCATACCATCGTTATTAACATCTGCTGTTGCTATAAAAGGTCCATTTTGAGATTGAGAATAAGGCAAAAGAACTTGCTTTCTGAAATCATTAATTTTATCTTCCTTATGTTTAAAGGTGATTCCTTTTTCTTCAGGTTCCATTTTTTGTGCAAAAGTTGGAACTGTTTCTATTACTTTTTTTGTTTTCTGGAGATCGTCATAAGAAATAGTAATTTCTTTATTTACAGGAACATTTACAAGGTTAGTAACTTTTCCATCAGGCCATTCAATGATCATTTGTGGAATTTCCTGAACTGCTCCAAAACCCAATATAATTTTATAATCTACAGAAGACAAATAACCTCTGGCAGGATAATGTTCATGATAAATAGTTTGATTTTCTAATGGAATTGTGATTTTTGTACCCAAACCAAAAGGATTGTTTTTTGGGCCTTTCAGAATTATTGAAAGCGAATTTCCTAATTTTCCATCAGTACCTGTATTTTCAAATATAGAAGCTTTAGCTTCCATGTTATTAAGCACAAGATCAAGATCTCCATCGCCATCTAAATCTGCATAAGCTGCTCCATTTGAATTAAAATCCATTTCATCTACCCAATCGTTAGAAGTATCTGTAAAATGAAGCCCTCCATCATTCTTAAAAACCTGATTGGGTGTAATTGTGGAGGGAATTATATCCAAGTATTCCTCAAGAGATAATGAGCGGTTTAATTTTTTTTGCTCTTCAGCCACCCTTTGATCAATATCATTATCATTCGAGTTATTTTTAATACCATTAGTAACAAATAAATCTTTGTTACCATCTAGATCTATGTCGAATAATAAAGGAGCCCAACTCCAATCGGTTTTAGCTATACCCGCTAATTGACCGACATCACTAAATGTCTGATCTCCATTATTTAATTGCAAAGAATTTAACATATATTGTCGTTGAATTCCGTGTTTTACATAAGTATTAAATATGTCTGAATCCATAGAAGCCATAAATGTTTTTGAAAGGATATGATCATTAGGAGTCATATCTGTAACATAAACATCTAGGTTTCCATCATTATTAATATCAGACATTTCACTACCCATACTAAAAAAGGAAATATGCTTGAAATCTTGATTTATACGATCAGTAAAAGTTTTATTTCCATTATTTAGATAAAATAAATCTGGTTCACCATAATCGCTACAAACATATAAATCTGGATAACCGTCATTATTTATATCACCTACTCCAATACTATTTTTAAATCCATAGTTTACTAATTTTGCAGCATCTGTCTTGTCTACAAATTTTCCATCGACATTTTCGTAAAAATTATCGGTTTTAAGTACTCCTTTTTTAATTAAAGAAATGTATTCATTTAAATTAGTTGGCATTTTCTTTTCAGTCCCTGGTACAGGATGATTTAAAAGATACATGTCTAGATCCCCATCTTTGTCATAATCAAAAAATGCAGATTGAACACTATAAGCTGGAATATCGAGACCATAAGATGCAGCATCTTCTTTAAACGTGCCATCCCCGTTATTAATAAATAATCTATTCCATAGGAATTTTTTTTCAGAATAAGGTCCAGCTTTACAAACATAAATATCTAAAAAACCATCCGCATTTACATCCACCATATTAACACCAAAAGTCCATCCATAATTTTGAGTTCCAATACCCGATTCTTCGGTAACGTCTTTAAATGTAAAATCTCCTGTATTAAAATATACTTTATCTTTCACTGAATTCCCAGCAAAATAAATATCTGGAAGTCCATCATTATTTAAATCTCCAACAGCAACTCCACCTCCATTATATGTTGGAAGGTAGGATTTATGGTTTCGATAATCATCTTCAACAACTTTATTTTCAAAGTCAATACCCGTTTTATCATTAGAAATAAATTTCAAATAGGTCTCATTAGTATTTTGAGTATCCACTTCGGTTATAAAACTTTTGTTTATGTCTTTTATAAATTCTTTGGATAATTCTATTGAAGTCTCTTTTGAAGCTTCTTTATTTGTGGCTTGATTTTTAGTTTCAGAATTACAAGAAACCACAAGAATTACTACAGAGAAAATTAAAAAAAAACGGGTCATATATTTAAATTTAAATGGATTTTTTATACTATGCAATAAATAAAGGCCTTCCTGCCATTAAAGTCATTACTTTTTCTGAAATTTCTTCAAGTTTATTGTCATTCTCAAAGTTACAAATAACTTCATCAACTAAATCTACAACTTGTAACATATCCTCTTCTAAAAGACCTCTTGTAGTAACTGCTGGAGTACCGATTCGTATACCACTAGTAACAAAAGGAGATTTGTCATCAAAGGGTACCATGTTTTTATTTACAGTAATTGCCGCTTTTCCTAGAGCCTCTTCTGCTTGTTTGCCTGATATATTTTTATTTCGAAGATCAATTAAAATCATATGATTATCGGTTCCTCCAGAAATAATATCATAGCCTTTATCAACAAAACCTTTTGCTAATACCTTAGCATTTTTTTTAACCTGTACAACATAATGTAAAAACTCATCTGTTAAAGCTTCACCAAACGCAATAGCTTTAGCTGCAATTATATGCTCTAATGGTCCTCCTTGGTTTCCAGGGAAAATTCCACTATTTAATAAAGAGGACATTTTTTTTAAATTTCCATTTTTCAATTTTAAACCAAATGGATTGTCAAAATCTTTCCCCATTAATATCATTCCACCTCTTGGGCCTCGAAGTGTTTTGTGCGTGGTTGTAGTAATAACATGACAGTGAGGAAGAGGATCTCCAATAACACCCTTGGCAATTAATCCCGCAGGGTGGGCCATATCTGCAAATAGAATTGCTCCAACTTTATCTGCTATTTCTCTAAAGCGTTTGTAATCAAATTCTCTTGAATATGCAGAAGCACCTGCAATTATCATTTTTGGTTTTTCTCGTAATGCAATTTCTTCAACTACATCCATATCGATTCTACCTGTTTCCTTATCTACTCCATAGAATACAGGATTGTATAATTTTCCGGAAAAATTAACTGTAGAACCATGGGTTAGATGCCCTCCGTGAGACAAATCGAAACCTAAAAAAGTATCTCCAGGTTGCAAACAAGCTGCAAAAACCGCAGTATTTGCTTGTGACCCACTATGTGGTTGCACATTTACATATTCTGCTCCAAAAAGTGTTTTTGCTCTATCTATAGCCAATTGCTCTACTTCATCAACAATTTCACAGCCTCCATAATATCTTTTTCCAGGATATCCTTCAGCATATTTATTAGTTAAAACAGATCCAGCAGCTTCTAATACTTGATCGCTTACAAAATTCTCGGAAGCAATTAATTCTAAACCGTTTAATTGCCTTTGTTTTTCCAATTCTATTAATTCAAATATCTGTTCGTCTCTTTGCATTGTATGTATTTTGAAAATTATTTTGTCAAAAATAGTAAAAGCATTCTTTTAGTATAACTAAAATTATATCTTTGGTGAAGTTTTTACTAACATTAATTATACATTATGCCTTTAACAGCAAATGACCCCAATAGAAGCACTTGGTTGGATACACCAACTAATACAGATTTTCCTATTCAAAACATTCCGTTTGGAGTATTTCTTACTCGTGAAGATATAATAACTATCGGAACTAGGATTGGAGATTATGCAATTGACCTAGGAGCATTACATCAATTAGGCTATTTTGATGGAATTGGCTTAACAGATGATATTTTCATGCAAGACAGTCTTAATGATTTTATCGCGGATGGAAGAAAAACCTGGAGACTAGTAAGAAACCGTATTTCAGATATATTCCTTGAAGGAAATAACAAACTAAAAGATAATGTTGAGCATAAAAGCATTGTTCTATTTACATTAGATGAAATAGAAATGCAGCTTCCAGTAGATGTCGGTGATTATACCGATTTTTATGCAAGTAAAGAACATGCGACAAATGTTGGGACTTTATTTAGAGATCCTGAGAATGCATTATTCCCTAATTGGCTTAGAATTCCAATTGGTTATCATGGAAGAAGTTCCTCAATTATACCTTCTGGAACTCCTATTAATAGACCTGTGGGTCAAACAAAACCTGGAGATGACGGAGTCCCTGGATTTGGTCCTTCTAAATTAGTAGATTTCGAATTAGAAATGGCATTTATTACTACAGATGCAAATCATTTAGGGGAAAGAGTATCTATAGATGAAGCGGAAGATTATATTTTTGGATTGGTATTGTTTAACGATTGGAGTGCTCGGGATATTCAAGCTTGGGAATATGTTCCTTTAGGACCCTTTTTAGGGAAGAGTTTTGCTTCTACTATTTCTCCATGGATTGTTACTTTAGACGCTTTAGAACCATTTAGAACGAATGGTCCAACACAAGATCCCTCTCCACTAGCTTATTTACAACATGGGGAGAATAAAAACTTTGACATTAAATTACAAGTAGGTATTCAACCTGAAGGGGATGAAGAAACCATTGTTGCTACTTCCAATTTTAAGTATATGTATTGGTCCATGGCACAACAACTAACTCACCATACAGTTAATGGATGTAATGTTCGTTCTGGTGACATGATGGGATCTGGAACTATTTCTGGTCCAACCAAAGAAGAATACGGATCTATGTTAGAATTAAGTTGGAAAGGTCAAAACCCTGTGCAATTAAAAAATGGTGTAGAAAGAAAATTCATCCATGATAACGATACCGTAATCATGCATGCTTACAGTGAAAAAGATGGATTAAGAATTGGTTTTGGTAATTGTAGCGGTAAGGTTCTTCCTGCTAAAGAATAAGTTGGTTAACTGAAGTTTTCAAGAAGTCCAGCATCTATACTATAGTGAGAACTATGATGTATGGTATTTCCATTTTTTAAAACTATTAACTGTGGACTTTGGTGCATTACTTGAAACCGAATAGCTACTTCGTTAGAGACTTCCCTAAATGCAATTAAATCTAAAAAATAGAGTTTAACTTTATCGTTTTCAATATTAAAATTGTTTTCAAATTGTCGAAAAGTCATACTACTAACACCACAACGTGAAGAATGCTTAAATATCACTATAGGTTGATGAATAGATTCTTTTTCAATTTTAATTAATTGATCTATTGAAGTTAATCGATTCCAAGGGATAAGTTTCACTTCTTCAGAAGAGACTTTACTACCAAATAGTTTATCTAAGATTCCCATTTAATTAAAAATTTAAGTTTGCAAACTTAAGAAAATCTTTCTAATAAAAAATCAACATATTTATTTTCAAATTGCCATTTTGTCTAGGTAAATCACTTGATTTCAGACATTTTGACTTGTTTTTTTAATGGTTTGAATTTTGATTATTCAATTCTGAAAACAAAGTAGAACTACCACTTCGGTGGGCAAAAACATAAAAGATGAATCTAAATAATTATACCATAAAATCACAAGAAGCCATACAGCAAGCCCAACAACTTGCACAGAGCTATGGGCATCAACAAATAGAAAATGAGCATGTTTTAAAAGCTATTTTTGAAATTGATGAAAATGTCACTCCATTTATTTTGAAAAAATTAAATGTGAATGTTGCCATCGTAAAACAAATATTAGAAAAACAATTAGAAAGCTTTTCCAAAGTTTCTGGAAGTGATATTTTACTTTCAAGAGATACAGGCAAAACACTAAATGAAGCTAGTATCATTTCAAAAAAGATGAAAGATGAATATGTATCCATCGAACATTTGCTATTGGCCATATTTAAATCAAAAAATACTATTGCACAAAGTTTAAAAGATCAAGGTGTTACTGAAAAAGGATTAATGTCTGCTATAGAAGAATTGCGAAAAGGCGATCGAGTAACTTCACCTTCTGCTGAAGAAACCTATAATTCATTAAATAAATTTGCTAGAAATTTAAATGCATTAGCTGCTGATGGCAAACTAGATCCTGTAATAGGACGAGATGAAGAAATACGTAGGATTTTACAAATATTATCTCGTAGAACTAAAAACAACCCAATGTTAGTCGGAGAACCCGGTACTGGTAAGACCGCTATTGCAGAAGGTTTAGCACATCGTATTATTGCTGGTGATATTCCTGAAAATTTAAAAGACAAAATTATTTTTTCTTTAGATATGGGAGCATTAATTGCTGGTGCCAAATTTAAAGGAGAATTTGAAGAGCGGCTTAAAGCTGTTATCAAAGAAGTAACTTCTAGTGATGGAAATATTGTTTTATTTATTGATGAAATTCATACTCTTGTTGGTGCTGGTGGCGGACAAGGTGCTATGGATGCAGCCAATATTTTAAAACCTGCTTTAGCAAGAGGAGAATTACGTGCAATTGGTGCTACTACCCTAGACGAATACCAAAAATACTTTGAAAAGGATAAAGCTTTAGAAAGACGTTTCCAAAAAGTGTTTGTAGATGAACCTGATACCGAAAGTGCTATTTCTATACTTCGCGGGATTAAAGGCAATTACGAAACACATCACAAAGTCCGTATTAAAGACGAAGCAATAATTGCTTCCGTAGAACTATCGCAACGTTATATTTCAGACCGTTTCTTACCGGATAAGGCTATCGATTTAATGGATGAAGCTGCTGCCAAAATACGAATGGAAATAAATTCCAAACCAGAAGAATTAGATGTCTTGGATAGAAAGGTGATGCAATTAGAAATTGAAATTGAAGCGATTAAACGTGAAAAGGACGAAAAAAAGTTAAAGATCCTTCGCTTCGATTTAGAGAATATAAAAGAAGAACGAAACTCCATTCATGCAAAATGGAAAAGTGAAAAGGTAGTTGTAGATGCTATTCAGAATCTAAAAAAAGAAATTGAAGAATTTAAACTAGAAGCAGATCGTGCAGAACGAGATGGAGATTTTGGTAAAGTTGCAGAATTGAGATATGGAAAACTTAAGGAAGCAAACGAAAAGCTTTTAGAACTTGAAAAACAATTGGCTGAAAACGATGAAAGTGATTCTTTAATTAAAGAGGAGGTTACTACCGAAGATATAGCCGAAGTTGTAGCAAAGTGGACTGGGATTCCAGTCACCAAAATGTTGCAAAGTGATCGTGAAAAATTATTAAAACTTGAAAAAGAACTTCATAAACGTGTTGTAGGTCAAGATGAAGCTATTGTAGCTGTTAGTGATGCCATTAGAAGAAGTAGAGCTGGATTACAAGACGATAAAAAACCAATTGGAACCTTCCTATTTCTTGGAACTACAGGAGTTGGTAAAACAGAATTGGCTAAAGCATTAGCAGAATATATGTTTGATGATGAAAATGCTATGACCAGAATAGATATGAGCGAATATCAAGAACGTCATAGTGTAAGTAGATTAATTGGTGCTCCTCCAGGATATGTTGGTTATGATGAAGGGGGGCAATTAACAGAGGCAGTACGACGCAAACCTTATTCTGTAGTTTTACTAGATGAGATAGAAAAAGCACATCCCGATACTTTTAATATTTTATTGCAAGTATTAGATGAAGGAAGGCTTACCGATAATAAAGGTAGGGTTGCAGATTTTAAAAATACGGTGATTATTATGACGAGTAATATGGGAAGCCAAATTATTCAAGAGAAATTTGATGCTGTAAAAGATATTGATACTGCTATGGAAGTTGCCAAAATTGAAGTATTAGGTTTATTAAAACAAACGGTTCGCCCGGAATTTTTAAATCGGATAGACGATATAATCATGTTTACACCACTATCGGAAGAGGATATCAAACAAATTGTAAAGCTTCAATTAAATAGTCTAACAAAAATGCTTGCAAAACAAAATATCACCATAGATGCTACTAATGAAGCAGTGGAGTATCTTGCAGCTAAAGGATATGAGCCGCATTATGGAGCGAGACCAGTAAAAAGAGTGATACAGAAAGAGATTTTAAATAACCTTTCTAAAGAAATTCTCTCTGGTAAAATAACAACAGATAGCATCATTCTATTAGATTGCTTTAATGACACTTTAGTTTTTAGAAATGAAGATCAATTGGTCAATAATTAAAATCAATCTAAAGTATTTAAATAAAAAGAGCTCTTGAATTTAATCTAGAGCTTTTTTTATGACAATTTTCAAACATTAAATTAACATTGATATTAAAATATACCTTTCGGTATATTTAATGTATATTTGCGCATAATTTATTTTATTATGTTATCCAAATCTAAATTAACCTCGAAATATATCATTGAAACTGTTGCTCCTATTTTTAATAAAAAAGGGTATGCAGCAACTTCTATGTCAGATATTACAAATGCTACTAATTTAACTAAAGGAGCAATCTATGGAAATTTCGAAAATAAAGAAGCATTGGCTATCGCTGCATTTCATAAAAATGTAAATGACCTATTAAAAAAGGTAGCCTTACACCAAGAGCAAAGTAAATCTCCGCTTCAAAAATTATTTTTAATTACCGATTTTTATCGGAATTATTATGATTTCAGTAGGAAACTTGGCGGTTGTCCAATTCTTAATATAGGAGTAGATGCAAATAATCAAGACACTGCACTATTAACTGAAGTTCGTAATGTAATTAACAAAACTCAACATCATATCGCAAAGTTAGTGGATTGGGGAAAAGAAATTGGTGAGATAAAACAATCGATAGATTCTCAAAAATTTGCCAAACAATTGTATTCTCGAATACAAGGGGCAATTTTTATGACCTATACCATGGACAATACTAGCTATTTACAGCAAACCATGGAGGAATTAAACGCATACATTAAATCTGAAATAGAAAATAATCACTAAAAATAAAAATTTAATTTATCAATGAATACACTACCAAAACTCTTAGAAAGCAAAGTAAAAATACGATTTCAGGATTGCGATCCATTTAATCATTTAAATAATGCTGCATATATTAATTATTTTATAAACGCTCGAGAAGATCAGGTTTCAGAAAACTATAATCTGGATATATATAAAATGGCTCAAACCCAAGGAAAAAGTTGGGTGGTTGGCAGTAATCAAATTGCTTATCTAAAACCTGCATTTTTAATGGAAGATGTTGTGATTAGCACCCAATTAATTTATTTTAATGAAACTAAATTACAAGTTGAGCTTAAAATGTGGAATAAAGACAAAACAGAAATTAAAGCTGTTATGTGGAGTACTTTTGTTCACTTTAACTTACTCAAACAGAAAAGAGAAATACATACGGAAGACTTAATGCAATTATTTACATCTGTATTAAATCCAATAGAATCTTCAATTTTTGATGAAAGAATTCTATCTTTCAAAAAACAGAAAGTACAATAGCATTACTTTAGACTTCATATCAATATTTTAAATATATTTACTCACATATAAATCTATTTTTATGAGAAATTTTCTGCTTCTTTCATTTGTCTTTGTTTTAATTTTTTCTTGTAAAACAGAAAAGAAAGATGAGACAAATACTATTCAGGAAACTACGGTCTATTATTTAATTCGGCATGCTGAAAAAGATAGAAGTACAACAGGTCAAGATCCCATATTAACAGAAAAGGGGCTTGAAAGAGCTGCTAATTGGACTAAAATATTTACTCCCATAAAGTTTGACCATGTCTATTCTACGGATTATAAAAGAACCCAGCAAACAGCTTTGCCAACAGCTGCTGATAAGAATTTAGAAATTCGAAGTTATAATCCGGATAAGCTATATGATGAGAATTTTAAAAGAAATACAAATGGAAAAACTGTTTTAATTGTTGGACACAGTGATACAACTCCTGCCTTAGTAAATACTATTTTGGGAGAACTTAAATATGATCAATTAGACGATAAGGACAATGGGAAACTTTTTATAGTTACTCTTAATAAGGATGATATTTCAGTTACAATAGAAGACCATAACTAACAACTTATAAAATTTCCACTTCAACATTTTCGGTTTCAATCTTAGACAATAAATTTAATTCTCCTTTTTCAAATAATTTGTCTAAATCTTCTAGTTTTATTTCTAAAGATAATGGCTTAAAGTTATTATAATCCACAAATCGAATGCCTTCTACAGTTCTTATATTATAGGCTTCTCTAAACCGAATTCCTCCACCATTTGTAGCATATTTATAAGCTAAATAATCTAGACTAAAATTTTCTTTATGAATCCAATATACAAATCGATCGTCATAATCTGTACCTCCTCCTTCTTCAGAAAAAGTGACTTCAATTTCATAATATGTTTGCTCTTTTATTATATCCTCACCTAATAACTTTTTATGTACCGCAGATGAATTTAATCCATAAGGCAATTGCGCGAAATAATGAACAGAATTAACGCCATCGCCAATGTTAATTGCTATAGAATCTGGCACAACAATTAAGGAATCATTTTTATATCTTTTTAAACCAGAATTGGACAACACATCATGAATTACATCTAAAGAATCGTTTTTAAAACGTTCTAATAGAAAGTCGCCATTATATCTTTTGCTTTTATAAATTCTATCTCTAAATGTAAATTTGATAGTAGCTTGATCACAATTTCCTTGACAAGAAATATCTATAGCTTTGTCTACTATTAATTGGGCATTTAGATCTTGCTTTTTGGTTTTTGCATCTTTATTTTCTACACAGGATAAAAAGAGTAGAATACTACTAAATAATATGATTAAATATTTCATTTTAATTTTTAAAATTTCAAATTTAGATAATTAGTACGTACAATTTCCTATGCCTTACATTTAGCACTTATAAAGAAAAGAAAATAATTAAATAGTATTATTTTTGCTGCTATGGCAATTCAGAAAACAGTTAAAATTAAAAACCGGAAAGCTCGGTTTGAATATGAAATCTTAGATCGGTTTACAGCAGGAATTGTTTTGCGAGGAACTGAAATAAAAGCGATTCGTGAAGGCAAAGCATCTATTGCCGAAGCTTTTTGTGAGTTTAGTAATAATGAGCTTTTTGTAATTAATATGACTGTTCAAGAATATTCGCACGCTACCAATTTTAATCACAACCCAAAAAGTGAACGAAAGCTATTACTCAACCGCAGTGAATTAAAAAAATTAGAAAAGCAGGTTAAAAATACAGGCTTAACGATTATTCCTCTTCTTTTATTTACCAATGACAATGGACTAGCAAAAATTGAAATCGCACTTAGTCGGGGTAAAAAGCAATTCGACAAACGAGAATCTTTAAAAGACCAAGATAATAAACGGGACTTAAGTAGAATTAAAAAATCTTTTAATACCCATGGGTAAACAATTTTCAGAAATACGCCCAGCAATTCAAGAATTTATCGAAAAACAAAAAGTGTTTTTTGTAGGTACTGCAAGAACGGAAGGAAGTGTAAATATTTCTCCCAAGGGCATGGATTCTATTAGAGTCATCGATAATAAAAAGATTGTCTGGTTAAACCTCACAGGTAGTGGCAATGAAACAGCAGCGCATTTATTAGAAAATGATAGAATGACCATTATGTTTTGTTCTTTTGAAAAAATGCCTCTTATTCTTAGACTTTATGGAAAAGCCAAAATTTATCATGAGAATGACAAAGAATATATGGAGTATAGTTTACTCTTTGAAGAATTTATTGGAGCCCGACAAATTATCGTAATGAACGTAAACTTAGTACAAACCTCATGTGGATTTGCGGTACCATTTATGGAATTTAAAGCAGAACGAACACAATTAAAAGATTCAGATATTAAAAAAGGAAGAGATAAAATCAAGCAATACTGGAAAGATAAAAACACCAAAAGTATTGATGGGTTTGATACAAATATTGAAAACCTATAAAATTATCACCATGAAAAAGCCCTATTTAATAATACTATTATTATCTATTTTAATTTCTTGTGATTCTTCAGATGATTCATCAGACAATGAAGATGGAAACAATACTACAGAAGCAATAAGATTAATTGAGATTAAGTTAACAGCTTATTACAATGGAAATTCAGCAATAAACAATTTATCTTATCAATACGATGAAAATTATAAATTAGAACAGGCGATATCCGAAAATGAAAATGGAATTTTCACTACTAATTACTTTTATACAGGGGATAATATTACTTTATTAGAGTATTCTAATGGGCAATCTAGAGATTATATTTATGAAAATGGCTTGATAGTTAATAGTACTCATTCCTTTTCAAACTCATCAACAACATATCAATACCTATATAATTCTTCCCAACAAATGATACAGCAAGGTGTAGTTGTAGGACAAGATTTATCATGTATTAAGAGTTATCAGTACGATATTAATGATAACCCAATTTTAACTGAAGACCCTTGTAATAGTTTCACTTATGAAATTGATTATGATTCGAAGAATAACCCTTTTAATGCTTTACTACCAAATAACTTTTTGAAAGTAGCCCCAATTGGAAAAAATAATGCTACAACATATGTTAATGAAGTATACTCTAATGGAGATACTATAATACACATTACTACTACCTCTATGGAATATAATTCTGATGATTACCCAACTAAAATATTGTATTATAATGAAGCTGGAGAATTACAAAGTATGGAAGAATATTTTTATGAATAATTTCTAATTCTTATCTTCTAAAAGCGGCACAAACCGAAATTCACCATATTCTTTTTTATCGAATTCTTTAGCGGATTTACGAGTAAATACCGTCATAATTTGGGACTTATCTCCCACTGGTATTACTAGCCTACCCCCTACTTTTAATTGTGCCAATAAGGGTTTTGGGACAAAGGGTGCACCAGCAGTTACCACTATTCCATCATAAGGTGCTTCTTCTTTTAATCCTTTATATCCATCTCCAAAAATTAGTTTTCGGGGTCTGTAACCCAATTTAGGTAGAAAGAGTTTGGTTTTTTTAAAAAGTTCATTTTGACGTTCTATAGAGAATACTCGAAGCCCCATTTCTAATAATATCGCAGTTTGGTATCCACTCCCCGTTCCTATTTCTAATACTTTATCTCCTTTTTTTAATTGTAATAATTCCGATTGGCGAGCAACTGTATAGGGCTGTGATATGGTTTGATCTGCTCCAATAGGAAATGCTTTATCCACATAAGCATGGTCTATAAAACCTGAATCCATAAATAAATGACGTGGTATTTTATTTATTGCTGTTAAAACATTTGTATCTAAAATGCCTTTAGATTTTAGGATTGCGACTAATTTTTTTCGCATTCCCTGATGGGTAAAAGTATCTTGCACTTCTTATTTTTTATTTCTTCAAAAGTAAGAAAACAAGGTTCAAAAAAAGGATGAAAACTGTTATCTTTGTACAAAATATATATCAATGTTAAAAGCTGGAGTTATAGGTGCTGGACACCTAGGAAAAATTCATTTAAAACTTCTAAATCAATCTACTA
>CAJXYJ010000055.1 GCA_913063255.1 uncultured Flavobacteriales bacterium
TGAAAGGCTAATCCTAATAAACCACGTTCTCCACCAGATGAAATAATACTAGTTATATTTAAAAAAGGAACTGGATTAATAGTTGCGTCTGCATTTAATATTTTAATACGTCCAGCTTGTTCTACAATAAAGAGTCGGTCATCCCCAGCATTTTGGATATCAACTGGACTTGAAAATCCAGATTTAAAAAGGTCAATATCCACTTCTTGTGCGAAAGAATAGAAGGATATAAATAATAAGAATATTGCTCGTGATAGAATTTTCATAATAGGGTTTTTTAGAAGACACTAAAGTAATAAAAACCCCTAATATTATTATAGCCTTTTCACAATTTCATTACAAGCTTTGTCCAACATTTGATAAACACTTTCAAAACCTTGTTCTCCACCATAATAGGGATCTGGTACATCTACATTTTCATAGGGGAATAGTTCGTCAAGAATAAGTTGTACCTTTTTAACTTCAGATTCGTTTTGAGCAAGCTGTAAAACATCTGCTTTATTTGAATTATCCATCACAAAAATAAAATCAAAATCTAAGAAATCTTTTTGAGTAAATTGTCTTCCTCTTTGATTAGTAAGGTCTAGTCCATGAACTTTTGCAATTTCAATACTTCTAGAGTCGGGGAGTTGTCCCACATGCCATGAGCCAGTTCCGGCAGAATCTACATATATTTCCTCTGAGTTAACCTTTGACTTTAAAATACCTTCTGCCAATGGAGAGCGGCATATATTGCCAAGACAAACCATAAGTACTCTTGTTTTCATTTCTGAAATAAAATTAGTTAAGTTTTAAAACTATAACGTTAGCTTCTTTTTAAGATCTTCAACATACTTTCTAAATTGCTTATCAGTACTTGAAAGATTATCAACAGTTTTACAAGCGTGAAGTACAGTAGCATGATCTCGTTGGCCAATTTGAGAGCCAATAGATGCTAAGGAAGCTTTAGTTAATTTTTTCGCAAAAAACATAGCCAATTGTCTAGCCTGAACAATATGGCGCTTTCTTGTTTTTGATTGAAGTGTATCTACATCCATTTGAAAATACTCACTAACTACTTTTTGAATATAATCAATGGATACTTCTCTATTGGTGTTTTTAACATAATTGTCAACTATTTTCTTAGCAAGATCTATAGTAATTTCTTTTTTGTTAAAAGAAGAGTGTGCGATTAAAGATATAATAGCTCCTTCTAATTCTCTAATATTAGTTTTAATGTTATTTGCTAAAAACTCGATAATATCTTCTGGTAAAACAACTCCATCCCGATATAATTTACTTTTAATTATAGCAACTCTTGTTTCGTAATCTGGATGGTTTAATTCGGCAGAAAGACCCCATTTAAATCGTGACAATAAACGTTGCTCAATATCAATCATATCTACAGGTGCTTTGTCACTAGTTAAAATAACTTGTTTCCCGTTTTGATGTAAATGATTGAATATATGAAAGAAAACATCCTGAGTACCCGCTTTACCTGAAAGTAATTGAATATCATCTACAATAAGAATATCGATAATCTGATAGAAGTGAATAAAATCATTCCTATTATTTTTCTTAACCGATTCTATATATTGTTGTGTAAATTTTTCTGCGGAAATATATAATACTGTTTTTTCAGGATACTTGTCCTTTATTTCAACACCAATAGCATGTGCTAAATGTGTTTTTCCTAATCCAACACCACCAAAAATTAATAATGGATTAAAAGAGGTTCCTCCAGGTTTATTTGCGACAGCCATTCCAGCTGAACGAGCCAAACGATTAGAATCTCCTTCTAGAAAGTTCTCAAAATTATAATTTGGATTTAATTGAGATTCAATTTTTACATTTCGAATACCAGGAATTACAAAAGGATTTTTAAGTTCAGGGCTTTTATTTTTAATAGCAACATCAATTTCTTGAGACCTTAAATGTCCTCTATTGGCACTTGGAATTTTTTCAGTAAAAGGTTGTTTGTTACCATAGGTGTTTTCCATTTTAATAATGTAAACTAATTTGGCATTTGTACCCAATTCTTTAGTAAGTGCAACTTTAAGAATCTTTACATAATGTTCTTCTAACCATTCATAAAAGAATTTGCTTGGAACTTGAATACTTAGTGCATCTTCGGTAAGCTTAACTGCTTTAATGGGTTCGAACCAGGTTTTGTATGCTTGAGCAGTAATATTGTCTTCGATAAATGTTAGGCATTTATTCCAAACCAAATTTGCAGTTTTGCTCATAGTTAAATTATTGGTGTTAGGTTAGTTAAAAAATAGTAATAAAAATATAAATTATTATGCCCCATAACAATTTATTAACATTGCAAATATGTGAACAAATAAGTTATAAAAAAAACACTTTAGGTATTGAATATGTAGTTTTTTTTTCGCATATTATCTCACGCATAAATCTACAACAAAACTTCCTTACTATTTAAGATTATTTTGAAAAAAACAAATACTAAATTACGAGTACGATATGGTGAAACCGATCAAATGGGAATTGTATACTATGGTAATTATGCAGACTATTTAGAACAAGGGCGTACCGAGTGGCTTCGTACCTTGGGTTTCTCTTATAAGTTTATGGAAGCAAACAACATTCATTTACCTGTAGTTAATTTAAATATAGATTATAAGAAACCAGCACTTTATGATGATGTGATTACAATTACAACTACACTTAAAGAAATTCCTACCGTAAGAATTGAGTTTTATTATGAAATTCATAATCAAGAAGGGCAACTTTTAATCACAGCAACAACTACTTTGGTTTTTGTAAATAGTACTACAAATAAACTTAGAAAAGCTCCAGAATATCTTTTAGAAAAGTTGAGTAAAATTTAAATATCTTCTATCCTTTTAATAGTTACTTTGTAAGTACTATTAAATAAGCTAAATATTCGAGTTGCTTCTTTTTTTCGAACCGAAATAATAAATTCACAATCTAATTCCATTTTTTTCTGTGTAATATTTAACTTCTCATCCTTAATAATTCTCATCATTGTATTCATCTCGGGATACCCAAATTTTAATTGAAATAACTCATCAATTGTTTTCTCCACAATACTTGAAGATTCTAGAGCAAATTTAGCAGCCGTTTTATAAGCTTGTATTAATCCACCAACACCAAGTTTGGTTCCGCCAAAGTATCGCACAACTACTATTAACACATTGGTAACATCAAAAGATTGTAATTGACCATAAATCGGCATTCCGGCACTATTTGAAGGCTCCCCATCATCATTAGCTCGATAATGTTCGTATTTCTTTCCAAGTTGCCATGCATAACACCAATGACGAGCATTATAATGGTCTTTTTTTAATTGCTCTATATGGAGTTTTATTTCTTCTTCAGATTTAACAGGATAAGCATAACCGAAAAACTTGCTCCCTCTATCTTTAAAGAGAACTTCTTTAGAGGGAGTAGTTAGGGTTTTATAAGTGTCTTTTTTATCTTCCATAGACTCTAAATCTATAATGCAATTAAAATAATACTAATAATAGCTAATAGTATTCCAAGCCAATTTTTTGGTAATAGTTTTTCTCTAAATAAAACAATACCAGCTAATGTTGATAAAGTGACTATGGCTACATTATTAATAGTAAATATTCCTGAACTATCCAGAATATCACTTCGTAATGTCTTTACTAAAAAATAAATAGAAAAATAATTAGGTATACCTAGGCAAAATCCTGCAATAATGTTTTTAAATTCAAACTTAAACTTTCCTTTAACTGCTTGAAATATCAATGAAAAAACACCAACTATAGCTGCTGCTAGAAATATAATAGCTGAAAACAATGGAACATCATTTTGTGCAACATAAGTGTCTTCTAAAAATTTAATGCTAGTGTCAATTACACCACTTCCTAGAAAAACTAAAATGGGCAATATAATTAGCTTCCTGTCTATGTTTATTCCCTTATTGGTTTTAATTGAGGATAGGTAAACAGCAATTAACGCTAAACCAATGCCTATTAATTTTAAGGCTCCTAAACTTTCATTATAATAGAAGAGTCCAAATAATACAGGAATTACTACACTCATTTTAGTGGCTACTGAAACAACAGATAGTCCACTTCTTTGTGTAGTAATTGCCATCAAATTAAATACAATAATAAATAAGGCACCTAAACCTAAGGTGTAATAAAACCAGTCTATTTTTGGTAATTGGGAAATAGTGACCGTGCCATTATATGCTATAATACCGGTAGTAAATGCAATTATATAATTTACAACTATAGCTTGAAGTATATTTATATTAAATCTTTCAAAGAGTTTAAAGACTATAAATATTAAAGAAGAGGCAAGTATGCTAAGGAGTAAATAAATCAATAGGGTTTCTTTTTATCTGCGTTAATGAATGTTAAATTTAAAATAATTCCTTTCTTATGCTAAATAAATCTATGATATCTTCCCTTTTAGGGTTTATATTCCAAATATGAATTCCTAATTGTTTTGCCGATTCTGTATTCTCAAAGGTATCATCTACAAATAAGCATTCTTCAGAAATGAGGTTATGGGTATTCAAAACATAATTATAAATGTCTGAATTTGGTTTTCGTAATTGAATTTCTTGAGATAGATAAAATGCATCAAAGCAATTTTTAAATCGTAAATACCTTTCTAAGGTCATGTTTTTAATCACCTTTTCAATATGTAAAACATTGGTATTACTCAATAAAATCAGGTTATATTTTTTACTTTCTGAAAGTGCTTCAATAAAATTTAATCGGTATTCTGGGAAATCTAAAATAATAGCATTCCAAGCCTTACTTAATTGTTCACGGTTAAATTCAGGAAATAATTTTAAATAGGAATTTAAAAAAGTATCCGTATTTATTTTACCTGTTTCGTATAATATATTTATTTGATGCATTTCTTCGCTAAATGAAGTTATGCCTAATTTTTGTAATTGGATTAATGTAGCTTCTTTATCCAAATTGATAAAAACATCCCCGAAATCGAAAATTATGGTTTTAATCATTATTATAAATTCTTAAAACATCTTCCATAATTTTTTCTTCTGAAACAGTTTTTCTTAATAATAAAGGTGCTTTGGTTCCTTCCTTAAATATAGAATTACCTGTAAATACTCTTGCTTCATTCCATACATTTGCATCTATAAAGGTTTGAAGTGTTTTAGCACCTCCTTCAATAATCACAGACTGAATTTTATACCTATATAATAGGTCACAAATTTGTTTCGAAATATTTTTTGAAAAATCTATAGATTCAAAAGAAATGTCTTCATGGTTTTCTTTATTCTTTTTAGTAATTATAATAGTTTGAACAGTTCCATCTAATACAGACGCTTCAACAGGAATCTTTAAACTTCTATCCAAAACAATCCGTATTGGAGACTTTCCTTGCCAATCTCGTGTGCTTAAACTTGGGTTATCATCTATTACCGTTTGTGTACCTACCAAAATGGCTTGTTCTTCTGCACGCCATTTATGAACTAGTTGTCGGGATTGTTTATTGGTAATCCAAACGGGGCTTTTGTTTTCTCTTTTTTCAGGAGCAATAAATTCATCGATAGTTTGCGCCCATTTTAATATAATGTAGGGTTTTTTATGAATGTGATAGTTAAAAAAACGCTTATTCAAATCATCACATTCGGTTTTTAAAACTCCATCAATTACATTACAACCTGCTTCTTTTAGTTTTTTAATTCCCTTTCCAGCAACCGCTGGGTTAGGATCTAAACTACCAATTACTACATTTTTAATTCCTTTTTCTATTATTAAATCGGCACAGGGAGGTGTTTTACCAAAATGACTACAGGGCTCTAAATTCACATATATCGTAGCGTCTTTTAAAAGAGATGGATCGCTTACACTTTTTATTGCATTTACTTCAGCATGTGGCATTCCTGCTTCTTTGTGCCAACCTTCACCAATAATAACATCATTATACACAATAACGCTTCCTACTAAGGGATTTGGATAGGTAGTACCCAAGCCATTTTTAGCAAGTTCCATGCAGCGCATCATATATTTTTCATTTATCTTCACCTTGTAAAAATACAAGGAATAGTTTATATGAGTACTGCAATCATTCGACCGATTTTAAAAAAAGATAATCCACAGATGGCTAAAGTGATACGTCAAGTATTAGTAGACTTTGGTGTGCCGAAAGTTGGAACCGCTTATGCAGATAAAACCTTAGATACTATGTACGAAGTCTATCAAAAACCTCGTGCTATTTATTTTGTAATTGAACTCGATGGTAAAGTTATTGGAGGAGGAGGTTTGTCACAATTAGAAAACTCTGATGAAAACATCTGTGAATTGCAAAAAATGTATTTCCTTCCAGAATGTAGAGGCTTGGGATTAGGTAATAAAATGATTGATTTGTGCCTTGAAAAAGCCAAAGAATATAAGTTCGAAAAATGCTATTTAGAAACAATGACTTATATGAAAGCCGCACAGGGACTTTATCAAAAAAAAGGATTTGAATATTTGGATGGACCAATGGGAAATACGGGTCACTTTTCTTGTCCTGTACACATGTTAAAAGAATTGTAAATTTGGAATTAAAAGATTTAAAACAAAAGTTTGTCGATGCACTTACAGGAATATATCCTCCCGAGGAACTACAATCTTTTTTTTCAATTTTATCTGAAGCATATTTGGGTTTCTCGAGAATAGAAATTGCATTACAACCCGAAAAAGAAATTTCAGAAGAAAATTCTAAAAAATTTAATGAAGCTATTCTGAGATTAAAACAATTTGAGCCCATACAATATATCATAGGAGAAACAGAATTTTTTAGCTTGAAGTTTATTGTAGATAAAAGTGTTTTAATTCCAAGACCAGAAACCGAAGAATTAGTAAACTGGATTATAAATGAAACTCAAAGTAAAGAATCAAACATTCTTGATATTGGTACAGGTAGTGGTTGCATTGCTATAACTTTAGCACATCAATTATCTAAGACAGAAGTTAGTGCAATTGATGTATCGAAAGATGCATTAAAAATTGCTAAACAAAATGCTCATTCTAATAAAGTAAATATTAACTTTATCGAATTGGATGTTCTTCAGTTTGAGAATAGTAAAGAGTTGCAAATTCATAAAGAATCGAAATTCGACATTATTGTATCTAATCCTCCTTATGTTAGAGCCTCAGAAAAAGATTTGATGCAAACTAATGTGTTAAAGTATGAACCAGAGATTGCTTTGTTTGTAGAAGATAAAGATCCATTATTATTTTATAGAAAAATTACGCAACTAAGTAAAGATTATTTAAAACCTGAAGGTATATTGTTTTTTGAAATAAATGAATACTTAGGAAGAGATATGAAAGAAATGTTGGAGATAGAAGGTTTTAATAATATCGAAATTAAAAAAGATATTTTTAAAAAAGACAGAATGATAAAATGTAAGAAATTATGAGAAAGTTAGAAAGTATTTGTGTGTTTTGCGGAAGTAGTGAAGGGAATGATAATGAGATTATTAATACAGCTTCTCAATTAGGGGAAGCATTAGCTAAAAATGAAATAACCTTAGTTTATGGTGCCGCAAAAATTGGCATTATGGGATTAATTGCTAAATCTGCTTTAGAATATAATGGTAAAGTGATAGGTATTATTCCAGAGTTTTTAAAATTAAAAGAAGTGGTTCATTTAGGGCTCACTGAATTAATTACAACACAAAATATGCATGAGCGTAAATTATTGATGCAAAATAAGAGTGATGGTTTTATTACCATGCCAGGAGGTATGGGAACTATGGAAGAGCTTTTTGAATTAATAACTTGGCTACAGTTAGGGCTGCATTCTAAACCTATAGGCTTGTTAAATGTAAATCATTATTACGATGATTTAATTTTAATGATTGAAAAAATGGTTAAAAAAGGATTTTTAACTATGGACAATTTCGAGCTTCTACTTGTAGACGATAACATAGATTCTTTACTTCATAAAATGAAAAACTTTAAAGATCCACATTCACCAAAATGGCTTAATTCTGAAAGATCATAACGGTTTTTTTATTAACTATTTCAATTTACTTTTTAACATTTTGCTTTTCCATTGGCTCAAACTATCTATATTTAAAGCTATTAACCATTAAATATTTAATTTTATGAGTGCATCAAAAAAGTATTTTGCAGAAGCCTTAGGGACTTTTGCTTTAGTGTTATTTGGTTGTGGTGCGGCTGTTATAGCCGGAGTTACAGCTTCAGGGCCTGTTGGAATAGGAGTATTAGGTATTTCTCTTGCCTTTGGTTTAACTGTAGTTGTAATGGCCTATACCATTGGTCCAATTTCTGGATGTCATATTAACCCTGCGATTTCAATAGGAATGTTAGTTGCTGGTAAATTATCAATGAAAGATACAGTGGGATATGTAATTTCACAATGTATTGGAGCGATTGCTGCTGCAGGAGTTTTGTATATGTTAGCTACTGGTTCTGCCGGATTCTCTATGGGAGAATGGGCATTAGGATCTAATGGATGGGGTGCTGGATATGGAGGAGCTTACGATATGACAGCTGCCTTAACTGCAGAATTTGTATTTACTTTTTTATTCTTAATGGTCATTTTCGGAACCACTGCAAAAGCAGCTTCCCCTCAAATGGCTGGACTTGCAATTGGTCTCTCTTTGGTTTTAATCCATATGGTTGTGATTCCTATTACAGGAACTTCTGTAAATCCTGCTCGTAGTTTAGGGCCTGCATTATTTGCTGGTGGAATGGCATTGAGTCAACTTTGGCTATTTATTGTTGCTCCTATAGCAGGAGCAATATTTGCCGCTTTAGTAAGAAATATATTTATCGAGGATTAAAAAATAATATTAATACAAAAGGGTCTAAATATTCAAACCCTTTTGTATTTCAACGAATAAAGGTAGGAAAAAACTTACTTACAAATTTATTTGATTACTTTGTCAAACAATTACTAACCAATCTTAAATTATAATGAAAAAAAACCATCTATTATTAGTGGCAATTATCCTTTTTACATTTTCAGGATTTGCTCAAAAAAATGAAAAAACAAAAGCTAGTTACACTGGTAAAATCACGTATGTAGAATATGTGTCTTCCATGTCTTCACGACCAAAAGACCTTTTACCGTCAGATGATACCGTAAGAGAAGCGAAAGACAAAAGATCTATTGCAAATTTAATTGTCGAAGGTCAGGATCCACAGACTCAAGATGACTATTTTATTAGAAATAGAAATGAAATGGAACAATCTGTACGTGCATCTTCACCAAGTGTTGTATTTGATGCATATTCTTCAGGTTCTCAACCAACAGACCCTTCTTTAGCAATAGGACCTAATCATGTAATGGTTGTTTTTAATACTGGATTTGCTATTTATGATAAATCCGGAAATCAATTACAAGGGCAAACGGCTCCTAATCCAGCAATTTTTCCATCAGGAGGATGTTGTGATTTGACAGTATCCTATGATAATGCAGCAGATAGATGGGTACTTACTTTTTTAAGTACAACTGCTGGTGCACAAATTGCAGTTTCAGATGGACCTAATCCACTTACATCAGGGTGGTATGTTTATACGATTGCTGCAATTCAAGATTATCAAAAACTATCTGTTTGGAGTGATGGTTATTATATTACAGAAAACACAGGTGGTTCTAATAAAGTTTGGGCTTTAGAGCGTACTGCTATGTTAAATGGAGATTCAAATGCTCAAATATTAGGATTTAATCTACCAGGAATTGCAACTAGTGGATTTTTCAGCCCACAGGTATTAAATGTTACAGATGATAATTTACCTGCGACTGGAGGAGCAACTGTTGTTTATATGCAAGATGATGCATGGAGTGGAGTGTCTTCAGATCATATAAAACTTTGGACAATAGATGTAGATTGGGCTAATGCTTCAAATTCTACAATATCTGGAGCTCAACAAATAACAACAACTCCATTTATTAGTGTTTTTGATAATGGTAGTTTTTCTAATTTGGTACAACCAGGAAATGGAAGAAAAATAAAAGTAGATGCTTTACAAGCAACAATAATGAATCAAGCACAATTCAGAAAATTTGGATCTCATAATTCAGCAGTTTTTAATTTTGTAGTGGATACAGATGCTTCTTCTGGAAAAAGAGCAGGTGTTCGTTGGATTGAATTCCGTCAAAGTGGAGATAATCAACCTTGGTCATTATATCAAGAAGGAACATATACAGCGCCAGACGGGAGACATGCTTGGAATGCAAGTTTGGCAATGGACGGTCAAGGTAATATGGGTTTAGGGTATACATCTATGTCTGGACCTACAACCTCTAGTACAGTTTATATAGGCTCTTATTTTACAGGAAGAACTAGTTCAGATCCATTAGGAACTATGACTTTAATGGAAGGTACCATTGCAGCTGGGACAGGTAGAATACCAGGAACACGTTATGGGGATTATAGTAAAATAGATGTGGATCCATCAGATGATTCTACATTTTGGTTTATTGATGAATATTATAAGAGTGGAAGAAAAGGAGTAGTAGGAGCGTTTCAAGTTCAGGCTGGACCTGCAGATACCGAAGCACCTTCTAATCCAACTAATTTATTAGCTAGTAATATTTCAGCAAGTGGAGCTACTCTAACTTGGAATGCTTCTACAGATAATGTTGGGGTAGATCATTATAATGTTTCTATAGATGGTAATGTAGTTGGTACTTCTACTACAACATCATTTAATGTTGCGGGACTTGCAGAATTAACATCTTATAATGCTTCTGTTAATGCAGAAGATGCGGCAGGGAATACATCTGGATCTGCAAATACTTCTTTTACAACTTTAGAAGGTGGAGGAACTGGTAATCCTGGTGAAATTGCTGCTTATTATTTTGAAAGTGGAATGCAAGGTTGGACCGATGGTGGAAATGACTGCCAAAGACAAGCTTCATCTAATTCGTATGAAGGTACTTACTCAATTAAACTAAGAGATAATTCTTCTACTTCAAATGCAGTATCTCCTATATTAGATTTATCAGGGAATACTCAAATAGATATTGAATTTCATGTATATGCAAATAGTATGGAAACTGGTGAAGACTTTTTTGTTGAATTTTATAATGGATCTTCATATGAAATAATTGGACAATATGTAAGTGGTACAGATTTCTCTAATGGTTCATTTTTAAATGGAAGTATTTCATTAAGTTCAGGCACCTATAATTTTAATGCGAATAATAGATTTAGAATTCGTTGTGATGCAAGTGCTAATAATGATAATATTTGGTTTGATCAAGTAATTATTACGGGTGACAATACTATGACGCCAATTGTAGCTGCTAATAAAGCTCCAATTATTAAAACGTTTACTGAAAATGCTGAAGCGAATATTAGTCTATATCCAAACCCAACTAATTCTTTATTAAATATAGAAATATTAGAGGGTAGCTATGATGAGTTTTTAGTTTATTCTTCTACAGGTATTTTAGTTTATAAAGGTGATAACTTAATTGAAAAACATAGCATCGACGTTTCTCAATTTTCGACAGGAATTTATTTTGTTAAATTTATTTCAAACGGATTGGCTATTACTAAAAGGTTTATAAAGGAATAATTTATACTTTATTTATATTTAAAAGGCTGTCTTAATAAGATGGCCTTTTTTGTTTATAAACTGTTTTTCTATCTTTAAATGTTTAATGAATGAATTTTATATTTGTTTTATGAATATGGAAGAACAAATCAATCAACTAAGAGAAGAACTTCGGAAGCATAATTACAACTACTATGTATTGGATAATGCATCGATTTCAGATTATGATTTTGATGTAAAACTGAAGCAACTTCAAGTCTTGGAGGAAGCAAATCCCGAGTTTTATGATGCAAATTCTCCAACTTTAAGAGTAGGAGGTGCCATTACCAAAAACTTTATAACAGTAATACATGATTTTAGAATGTATTCTTTGGCAAATTCCTATTCAAAAGAGGATTTAGAAGACTGGGAAACACGATTAAAAAAAATGGTCGATGGTGAAATTGAATATACTTGCGAGCTTAAATACGATGGAGCATCTATAAGTTTAACTTATGAAAATGGCTTATTGCAAAGAGCAGTGTCTCGTGGGGATGGCTATCAAGGAGATGAGGTTACAACAAATATAAAAACGATAAACTCAATTCCATTAAAGCTTAAAGGAGATTTTCCTAAAAAATTTGATATTCGTGGTGAAATCATTCTTCCTTTAGAGGGTTTTAAAAAAATGAACGAGGAACGAATAGAAGCAGGCGAAGACCCTTATCGAAATCCACGTAATACAGCTTCCGGCAGTTTAAAATTGCAAGATAGTGCTGAGGTTGCAAAACGACCTTTAGATTGTTTATTGTACCAAATTGCTGGAGAACGTTTACCATTCGATTCACATTTTGAAAGTTTAGAAAAAGCTAGAGATTGGGGGTTTAAAGTTCCTACTATCGCAAAAGTTGCTAGCACTATGACTGAAGTAATTGAGTTTCTAGATTATTGGGATATCCATCGTCACGATTTGCCTTATGAGACGGATGGTGTTGTAATAAAAGTGAATAATATTTTTCAGCAAGAAGAATTGGGGTATACAGCCAAGTCTCCGCGTTGGGCTATGGCCTATAAATTTAAAACAGAACAAGCGGTAACGGTTTTAAATGAAATCACTTATCAGGTAGGAAGAACTGGAGCGATTACACCAGTTGCAAATTTGGAGCCTGTTGCTTTGGCAGGAACCACAGTAAAAAGAGCTTCTTTACATAATGCCGATCAGATTGCTAAGCTAGATATACGAGAAGGGGATACTGTAATGGTAGAAAAAGGAGGTGAAATTATTCCTAAAATTGTTGAGGTAGATTTATCAAATCGAAAACCAAATTCAGAGCCTACCCGATATATTACACATTGTCCAGAATGCAACACCGAATTAATTCGCCAAGAAGGAGATGCAAAGCATTTTTGTCCAAATACAGATGGTTGTCCGCCACAAATTATTGGAAGAATTCAGCATTTTATCTCTAGAAAAGCAATGGATATCGATGGCTTGGGAGGTGAAACAGTTGCTTTATTAGTAACTAATGGATTGATTAATAACTATGCGGATTTATATGAATTAGAAGTATCTCAAATACTTCCTCTAGATAGAATGGCAGAGAAAAGTGCCGAAAACTTAATTGCAGGTGTTGAAGCTTCAAAACAAATTCCTTTTGAACGAGTTTTATTTGCATTAGGAATTCGATTTGTAGGAGAAACAGTTGCGAAAAAATTAGCCAAACATTATAAAAATATTGAAGCTCTTGCTAATGCATCCGAAGAAGAGTTAATTAATGTAGATGAGATTGGAGATGTGATAGCGAAAAGTGTAATTAATTTCTTTTCCATAGAAGATAATAGAAATACAATCCATCGTTTAAAATTGTTTGGTGTTCAGTTGGAAATATCACAAGAAGAGTTGGCAAATCAAACTAACAAATTATCTGGAAGTACTTTTGTGGTATCTGGAGTTTTTGTGAAAGTAACTCGAACTGAATTAAAAAAAATAATTGAACAAAATGGAGGAAAAGTTTCGAGTTCCATTTCAAAAAAGACCAGTTTCGTTATAGCTGGTGATAAGATGGGGCCGAGTAAAAAAACAAAGGCAGAAGGATTGGGAGTTACTATTATTTCTGAGGATGAATTTTTACTAATGATTTCGTAAATAATGAATAATTGATTTCAAAAATTATATTTTTGCTAAGAATAGTAATTTTCAATGCTAAAAAAAATACAACAACGATTTCTAAGAAAACTAACAGATAAAAATCTTAAAGATAGAGATACTTCTAAGTTAAATGATGCTGTTAAAACTTTAGGATTTTTAGTAGATGAAGAGTTATTTTACGATTTTGAAAGATTGTATGCTATTTCAGAAAAAATGGGTTTGCAACGCAAGGATGTAAAGATATTTACGTTTATGCAGGTAAAGAGAAAATTGCCATCCTTACTACAAAATCAAATAAATAATAAGCACTTTACTTGGAAAGGAGAGATAAATAACCAAAGTGCAAAAGATTTTTTAGAAATGAATTTTGATGTTTTAGTAGGATATTATAATTCTAAAAATGATTATTTAGATGTTATGATGTCTAGCAGCAATGCAAAATTTAAAGTTGGGTTTTCTGAAACAGATAAGCGTCTATTCGATTTAATAATAAAAGAAGATCCTTTGAAAGTAGATCGATTTGGTAATGAGTTAATAAAATATTTAAAGGTTTTAAATAAAATATGAAAGAGTTTATAGGAGCAGGTGTAGCCTTAATTACCCCTTTTAAAGAAGATCATTCTATAGATGTAGAAGGATTGAAGAATGTGGTTAATTTCAATATAGAAAATGGAATAAACTATTTGGTAGTTTTGGGTACAACTGCCGAAAGCGCAACACTTTCTAAGGAAGAAAAGCTGTTAGTTATCAAAACGATTATTGATGCTAATAAAGGTAGACTTCCTTTAGTTTTGGGTATTGGAGGTAATAATACCGCTGGGGTTATCGAAGAAATAAAATCTACTAACCTTAAGGATTTTGCAGCGATTTTATCGGTTTCTCCATATTATAATAGGCCTACTCAAGAAGGAATTTATCAGCATTTTGCTGCAATAGCTAAAGAATCTCCAAAGCCAATAATTGTATATAATGTTCCTGGAAGAACAGCTTCAAATATGGAAGTTAATACAGTGATGCGTTTGGCAAATGATTTTAAAAATATTGTTGCAATAAAAGAAGCTGCTGGAGATATTGTTCAGGCAATGAACCTTATCAGTACTTGTCCTAAAGATTTTCTTGTAATTTCGGGAGATGATATGATTGCACTTCCTATGATTTTAGCAGGAGGAGCGGGTGTTATATCGGTAATAGGAGAAGGATTTCCAAAAGAATTTTCTAAAATGGTATCCTTAGGACTAAATAAAAATGCAGAAGAAGCCTATCACCTACATTATAAAATTGCTCCAGCTATAGATTATATTTTTGCTGAAGGTAATCCTGCAGGTATAAAGACAGTATTCAAAAAATTAGGAATTTGTGAGGGCTATGTGCGTTTGCCATTGGTTGGTATTAGCGATAAATTACAGTCTAAAATAGATGCCTTTATTGAGGAATTTTAAATTGCTTTTGAAATAACTAAGTTAAATATATCAAAAACCTAATATTTCTAACTGAAGTAGCAATATTTTAGCCTAATAATAAGTTTTTGTTATCAGGTATAATTGATTACTTTTGCACGATGTTTTTTAAATTTATGAGAGCGAGTTTACTAGTATTATTTGCAGTCCTTCTTTTTTCTTCCTGTGGGGAATATCAAAAGGTATTAAAAACCCCAAATGCTGGAGAGAAGTATGCTTATGCAGAATCTCTTTATGTACAGGGAAAATATAAGAAAGCTTTAAAGCTGATGGAGCAAATTGTCCCAGTTTATAGAGGGAAACCTCAGGCTGAAAAATTAATGTATATGTATGCAAATACATTTTACAATTTAGAAGATTTTTATCTTGCAGGTTATCAATTTGAGCGATTTGCAAATTCATATCCAAAAAGTGATAGTGTAGAATTAGCTTCTTATAGATCTGCGCTTAGTTATTATGAATTATCACCTCGATATTCCTTAGATCAAAAAGACACTTATACGGGTTTAGAAAAACTACAGGCATTTATTGATACCTATCCAGATTCTGAATTCCGTTTAGAAGCAAATGAAAAAGTTGCTGAACTTCGGTATAAATTAGAAACGAAAGCAATTGAAATTGCGAAACAATATTTAAAAACAGGAGAAGCTTTAGGGTCTTATAGCAATGCTATTGAAGCCTTTGATAATTTTATAAGTGATTTTCCAGGTTCTGTATATAGAAAAGAAGCTTTCTTTGGAAGATTGCAAGCTGAATATGAACTTGCAAATAATAGTGTTCCTGAAAAAGTAAATGACCGTCTATTAATAGCATTAGAATATTATGATGATTTTGTAAAGTATTATTCAGATAGTGATTTAATGCCAGATGCAAACGAAATAAAAGAAGATATAGAGAGTAGATTAACTTCTACCGA
>CAJXYJ010000056.1 GCA_913063255.1 uncultured Flavobacteriales bacterium
TTTTACAATTATTATCCATACTTTTGAAGCAAAACAAGACAAAATAGAATCATGAAAAAAGATGATATTAAAATTTTATTGGTTGATGACGAGCCAGATATCTTAGAAATAATTGGATATAATTTAAGAAATGAAGGGTATCAAGTTTTCACCGCCTCTAATGGATTAGAAGGTGTAAAGCAAGCAAAGAAAGTAACTCCTCATTTAATTTTAATGGATATTATGATGCCAGAAATGGACGGAATTGAAGCTTGTGAAAAAATCAGAAAAATTAAAACCTTAGAACATGTAATTATCTCTTTTTTAACCGCTCGTGGTGAAGATTATTCTCAAGTTGCAGGTTTTGATGCTGGTGCTGATGATTATATTACCAAACCCATCAAACCAAAGGTATTGGTTAGTAAAATAAAATCGTTATTGCGTAGATTAAAAAACAACGAAGAAGCAGATACGTCAACTACAATTGGAGACATCGTAATTAATAGAGAAGAATATGTCGTTTTTAAAGGGGGTAAAAAAATTATCTTACCTAAAAAAGAATTCGAACTGTTCTCTTTATTAACTTCAAGACCAGGTAAAGTATTTAAAAGAGAAACTATTTTAGATACTGTTTGGGGAAATGAAGTTGTTGTTGGAGGAAGAACTATAGATGTACACATCAGAAAGCTAAGAGAAAAAATTGGTGACGATCATTTTAAAACCATTAAAGGTGTTGGTTATAAGTTTGTTTTAGAAGATAGCGACAAATAAAAAAGAACTCTGTGAAATTTAAAAAAACATACTCTTTTGCCTTTACATCGGCATTGTATTTAGCAATATTAACAATCATTATTGCGAGTGTTTCTTACGCGCTGTACACAAAGATTGGCTTATTGATAATCATATTAGCGGTTATCGCCTTATTTGTATGCTCGTTTTTTATAATTCAATACAGAGTAGAACATTTTATTTATAGAAGAGTTCGAAAAATTTACGACGACGTTTCTTTGTTAAACCTTGAAGATTTACAACGAGAATCTGTTACCACAGACATGGAAACACTGTCTAAAAGTGTACAAAAATTTGCTGAAGGAAAACGAATAGAAATTCAAAATTTAACAGATAGAGATTCTTTTAGAAGAGACTTTCTAGGAAATGTTGCTCACGAACTTAAAACACCATTATTTACCGTTCAGGGCTATGTTTTAACTTTAATTGAAGGTGCTGCTGAAGACCAAGAGATCAGAGAGAAATACTTAGGAAGAGCCAACAAAGGTGTTGAAAGATTGGTGGCTATTGTCAAAGATTTAGACATGATTACGAAATTAGAAACAGATGGTTTGAAAATGAATTTTGAACCTTTCAATATTTTAGAAATTATTCAAAATGTCTTTGATTTGTTTGAAATGAAGGCCAAAAAAAGAAATATCTCCTTATCTTTTGATAAATTGTATGAATTTCCAGTATTTGTTTTAGGAGATAAAGAACGTATTGAACAAGTTCTAATCAATCTTGTTGTAAACTCGATTAAATACGGTAAAATTAACGGATTTACTAGCGTTGGAATTGACTCTTACAACGAAAATAAGTTCATCATAAAAATTGCTGATAATGGAGAAGGTGTTAAACAAGAACATTTATCTCGTTTGTTTGAGCGTTTTTATAGAGTAGACCAAAGTAGATCTAGAGAACAAGGTGGCTCTGGTTTAGGTTTAGCCATTGTAAAACACATTATAGAAGCCCACAACGAGACTATTCTACTAAAAAGCACCTATGGTGAAGGTTCTGAGTTTTCGTTTACGCTAAAAAAGGCTAATTAAGTCTTTATTCAAAAATGATTTCTTAGAATACAATCCTGTATAACTTTCCAATTCTTGTAGTTTTTCAATAACAAATTCTTGTTCAGTAGAAAACGGAGCCTGTTTTTCTTCTGATAAGTATTTCGCTAAGTATTCTTGTTCTGGTTGGTTTGGAGTTGGAATAAAATACACTTTTTTTTCTAATATTGCCAAATCCATAATTGAAGAATAACCAGATCTACACACAATTATTCTAGATTGATTTATTTCCTTTTCTAATTCTGACGACAATAAATAGTTGTGAATTGTAATTTTGTTTTGCTCTTTTATTGTTTGTTGATTTTCTATTTTTCCCTGTACTAAAACAACCTTCTCTTCGTAATTTTTAAATTTGTTTAGCAACATTAATTCGAAAGATTTCCTTTGGGATTCTATTCCAGACAAAATAATTAAAACATCATTTTTAATGGGTAGTTCTTCCTTAGAAAACCGAGATAAAGAGCCAATGAATCTATACGGAATTTTAAGTTCCTGTGGATTAGAAAGTTCTCCAGATAAAGTTTGTTCTTTAGAATCTGGAATCCAACATTGATCAAATTTATTGATAATATGTTGATGTATCTTACTTGAAATAGCCGTAATTATTCCAGAAAACACTTGGATTTGATGTGTAATATATATCGAAGGAACTTTAACACTTCTAACACCAAAACGGTTGTCAGAAATGACTCCAACAACCGTTTTATTCTCTTTTATATATCTGTCAATTGCCTTTTCCTCTTTTTGTACTGCGCTGTAAATTTTCGGAAGTTGAAAAAGTAAACTCGTCTTTAAATTCTTAGCATATGAGATTCCGTAAGAAGGCAATTCTATCGATTCTAGATTAGGGAACTCTTGTTGCAAAAACAGCAACGCTTTTCCGTCAGAAGCAATAACAGGTATAAACTTATTTTCTAATAAAAAATGAATAATTGGCACACATCGTGCTGCATGGCCTAAACCCCAATTTAACGGTGCAACAATTATTTTTTTCACATATTAAAATTTAGGTTTCAACTTTAATTTATTCTCCGACTCGTCAAAAGATTCAGTCCGAAAATACAAGCCATCATTCTATTTTTACGCAAATATTTGAGAGTTAAGTTCTAATTGGTTATCTCCCTGTGATTAAATCAAATCCAATATCTTTTCTATAATTCATTTTATCAAAATGAATTTTATCAATCGAATCATAAGAGGTTTTTAAAGCTTCTTCAATCGTATCTCCCAAAGAAGTAATAGCCATAACTCTACCTCCACTTGTTACAACCTTATTCTCTTTTGTAGTGGTTCCCGAATGAAAAACAATTGAATCTGTTACTTTGTCAATTCCTGTCATCACTTTTCCTTTCTCGTAACTTTCTGGATAACCACCAGAAACCAACATAACAGTCGTCGCTGTTTTCGGGTTGATGGTAACCGTTTTTTCGTGTAATGTTTGATTGGCAACTCCTTCAAACAAATCAAATAAATCAGATTCAATTCTCGGAATTACTGCTTCCGTTTCTGGATCTCCCATTCGTACATTGTATTCAATTACTTGAGGGTTCCCATCAACATTCATGAGGCCAATAAAAATAAATCCACGGTAATCAATTCCGTCTTTTTGCAATCCGTTTATGGTAGGAATCACTACTCGTTCTTCTACTTTTTGTAAAAACTTTTCGGTAGCAAATGGCACAGGAGATATTGCTCCCATTCCACCAGTGTTTAACCCTTTATCACCTTCTCCAATACGTTTGTAATCTTTGGCAGATGGTAAAATTTTATAACTTTTTCCATCTGTCAATACAAAAACAGACAATTCTATTCCGTCTAAAAATTCTTCAATCACAACTGTAGAAGATGCTTCCCCAAATTTTTGATTAGAAACCATTTCTTCTAATTCGGCTTTTGCTTCTTCTAAAGAATCTAAGATTAAAACCCCTTTTCCAGCAGCCAGTCCGTCAGCTTTTAAAACATAAGGAGGACTTAATGTTTCTAAGAAGGTAAAGCCTTCTGTCAAATTCTCTTTCGTAAATGATTGATATCTTGCCGTTGGAATGTTATGTTTTTCCATAAAAATTTTAGAAAAATCTTTACTTCCCTCTAGCAGTGCACCGTCTTTTTTAGGTCCAATCACTGGAACATTTTTCAACTCATTATCTGCCAAGAAAAAATCATGAACTCCATCTACCAAAGGAGCCTCTGGCCCAACAACTACCATATTGATATTGTTGTCTAACACAGTTTGTTTTACAGCAGAAAAATCTGTTGGATTAATGTTGATATTGATTGCAATTTGTGAAGTACCTGCATTACCAGGTGCTACAAAAAGTTGATTAACTTTACTGCTTTCAGATAGTTTTAAGGCAAATGCATGTTCTCTACCTCCAGAACCTAAAATAAGAATATTCATTGTGTGTTGTGTTGTTGTTAAGGGTACAAATATACGTTCTGAAAATGTAATCTCAGTTTAATTTTTCCATTTCTTAAAGTATTTGATTGCCGAAGAAATGTGATAATAGAGTAAAATTATTTTTTGTGAAGAACCTCTTCTATGTTTGTGTGTAATTTGAACGTCAGGAAAGTATCTTTTGCGCTTTCCAAGTACGTCTATTTTTTTACAAATATCGACATCTTCCATGTATAAGAAATAACGCTCATCAAACCCATTGATTGCTACAAAATCTAGAGTGTTAAAAAGCAGAAAACAACCTTGAAAAAAATCTGGATAAAATGATTGATTTAAATCTTCATTTCTATACTCTTGTTTTTGAGTAAATTCTTTAAAAATCCCAAATCTTCTATATATCAACTCAAAAAAAGTAGGATATTTTCTACACGTATACTGTATTTTTCCTTCTGGATACACAACTTTAGGAGAAATTATTGCTACATCATTATTATCTGCCAATTCTTGAATCAATTTTAGCAAAACTTCTGATTCAAAAGTCACATCTGGGTTTAAAATCAAATGATATTTAGAACGTTTATTAATTTTATTTAATACCGAGTTGTGGGCACTGCCAAAGCCACTGTTTTTTCCTGTAAAAACATATTCAACTTCAGGGAAATTACAAAACTCTTGTAAAACATCTGTAGGAGAATTGTCAACAATGTAGAGTCTTTTTGATAAAGGTGTTTTTAAAAAACTAGCAATTGTTTTCTGAAGTGTTATTACATCTTCTTTGTATAAAACAATCGTGGCAGATATATCTATATTTCTTTCCAATTAATACGCTTTTTCTTCGCCTTTAAAAACATTAAATACTGTTTGAAAGATGATTTTCACATCTAGCAAAAACGACCAATTCTCGATGTAAAAAATATCAAATCTGATTCTATTTTTTATATCCGCTTTCTTTTTTATTTCTCCTCTGTAACCACTCACCTGGGCTAGACCTGTTATTCCGGGTTTAACAGCATGCCTTTCCATGTAATTTCCTACATCTTTTTGATATTCTAAAGACAAACTTTTTAAGTGTGGCCTTGGCCCAACAACGCTCATATTTCCTCTTATCACATTAAAGAATTGTGGCAATTCATCTAAACTTGTTCTTCTTAAAAAAGCGCCAAATTTAGTTACTCTTTGGTCGTTTTTTGCAGTATGACTAATAGCAGAAACAGTATGAACATTCATTGATCTAAACTTATAGCAAACAAATTGCCCCCCATTAAGTCCTTCTCTCTTTTGCTTAAAGAAAGCGGGGCCTTTTGATTCCATTTTTATTAAAATCCATATAACTGGTGTTAGCCAAGAAAGTACAAAAACAATTGTAAAAAAAGAAAAAACGATATCGAAAACTCTTTTTATAAAATGATTTTCTGAGTATTCAAAAGGTAATTTCCGTACATTTAAAATTAAGTTGGAATCGCCATAATACTCCCTATTTAAGTTTTTACTATACAATTCATTACTTTCTGGAATCAATTTTAAAACTCGATTATTTTCGTTTGCAAACTTTGTTACCGTCTTAATTTGTTCTTTGTTTAAAATAGAAAGAGCGCAATAAATTTCATCAATTTCATTTTCTATAACGTAATTAAAACTCGCATTTATTTTTCCTAAAAATTCTTTTTTTGTTGAGCTTTTATCTGAAAAAAACCCCAAAAAGACATATCCAAGTTCTTTCTTAGTATTAAATAGTTCAATTATTTTTTTTGCTGAAGAATCCATTCCTAATACAACAACTTTTCTATAGTTATTTCCACTAGATCTATATTTCTTTAATGCAAAAATAAATAGGATTTTAAAAAATGTAACGCTGGTAAAAATGGTGATTAGAATCAGTGTCTGATTGTTTACAATTTCGCCTTCCCTGAACAATGTAAAAAAAGCAAAAAATCCTAGAAAAAAAATGATAAACTGAAAAGCCAATAAACTAAAAATATGATACACTTTTGTATATCGATACACTCTATAAAACCCTGTGAAAAAAGAAGAGAAAACCCAAAACAGGTTGCAGAAAATTAAAAAAGAGGTGGTTAAATACTCTTTGTCAGAAATATAAAACAAAACACTATTGATGGTGATTAAATCAATTAACAACATCAAAGGTTTGATCAAATGTGAGTAACGATTAGTTTTCAATGGTCCTATTTAAAAAGGTTTCAATTTTTGTTTTGAAATTTACTAAAAAATGTTCTTCTGAGAATGTTTTTGCATGATTTTTAATCCATTTAACATTAAACCCCTCTTGATTTTCTTCAAAAAAAGCTATTGACTCTTCTAATGAAGCTACATTTTGCTTATTAAAAAAAACTCCTGAAGATTTTTCTATTTGCTTTCTATTTTCAATAACCGTCTCTAAAGCTCCTCCTTTTTTATAAGCAATTACCGGCAAACCATAAGCCATTACTTCTAAAGGAATCATCCCAAAATCTTCTTCTCCTGGAAATAATAACGCTTTTGATTTAGATATCTCCTTTTCAATTTCAGGCCATGTTAATCTTTTTTTAAACTCAATGTTTTGTTTCGATTTACTTAGCAGTTTCTTCCTTTCTGAACCATCTCCAATAATGATTAACTTTTTACCATTTTTATTAAATGTATCAACTAATAAATCAATCTTTTTGTAAGGTGTAATAGCTCCAAAACTAAGGTACTGATCTCTATCTTTTGAATACACAATTTCTTTTAAAAATAGGTCATTAGAAATAGGTGGGTATACTACTTCTGCTTTTTTGCCATAATATTTTTTTATTCTTTTCGATACATTTTTTGAATTTGATAGATAAAGATCAACATTTTCAATAGTCGTTTCGTCCCATTTTCTTAACCTTTCTAAAAAAAAACTCAAGATAGGTTTTACCCTTTTTGAAACAGAATTCAGATACATGTCTTTATGGCTCCAACAATACCTCATTGGGGAATGAACATAACAGATGTGTGGCACACCTATAGGTATTAAAACACCTTTTGCTGGTCCTGATTCTGAAGATATAATTAAATCATAAGAGCTTTTAATTTTTAGCGACTTAACTCCTAATGGGTAAAGAGGAAATACTTTTTGATAGTGTTTTTTAAAGAAAGGTTTGTTTAAAATTGAAGTATAAACTTTTTGGTTTTGTAAATAATCACCATACTCTTCTTTATCATAAAACAAAGTATAAATGTCTGCATCTGGAAACATTTTCAATAATGATTCAATCACCTTTTCTCCTCCTCTTCTACTAAGGAACCAATAATGAATTATTGCTACTTTCATTCTTTTATTTCTTTACCTATTAAATAAAACGCAAAAATAGAATTGAAAAAACTGTAGAATAAAACACCATCATGTCTACTCAAAATATTTTCTGTCATAAAACAAATTATTAACAACACATTAAACAACAAATATAATTTATATTGCATCTTGTAAGATGCTTTTAATGCTACAAAAAGACTTATTACGAAAAGAAGCAAACCAACAATTCCGGAAGACAACATTATCTGCATATATTGATTGTGTGTATTATACTGAAGTATTTGATATACATTGGTATCTATTTCTTCTACATAACATTTATTCAATGTGTCATTAACATCTCCTATTCCGTATCCAAAAAACAACTTTTTGCTTGCTAAATTAAAAGAGCAGTGATAAATGCCTCCTCTAATATGTTCACTTGTTATTGTTCTGTGCTGAAGGTGATAATCTCCTTTAGGTAAAGAAAAATCAAACTTATTTATTATTGTTTTTTGATTTAAAAAAAATAAACCAATACATACACCTATAACTCCCAACAGGGTGTAAAACCTCAGGTGTGTGTTTTTAATTTTATATATAAAAAATGATAAAACTAGAAGCAATGTTGCTAAAAATGGCAACCTTGCACTAAGTACAATTTGCCAATAAACAAGATAACTTATTAAAACAATTGAAATTAAAATGATTTGCTTTTTTTTAGTTTTTCTTAGATTAAAAATATTCCAAAATAATATTAATACACCAAAAGAAATCCAGAGCGAAAAATAAGTTCCATGAACATCTGTAATTTTTTCAAAAGCTTTTCTATACTCCCAATTCGGTAAATTAATTGTGCTTTTGTAAAGGTATAAATGAATACAAACAAGAGCCACTACAAGCGATATAACATAGGTTTTTAGTATGTTTTTTAGTCTGTTTTTATTGATTTTTTCTTTAGCTAATACTCCTATCGCTAAAGGAAACATTAACAAAGGCGCGGTTCTAGTAATAAAGTTAATGCTTTCTTTATTATTAGCACTATAAAAACTACCAACGACATATAATACAAAAACCGAAGAAAACAAGAACACCTTTTGAACTACTTTTTCCTCAATATGGCTGCCTTTTTTATTAACAAAAACAATGATAGAAAGAATGAAAAATAAAAGCATTAATATACTTTCTACTGCTCTTGGTAAAAGGGGGAATAAAGCAATTGCGTATAAATTATAATCCCATAATTTATCTATTGAAAGGTTTATTTTTCTCATAGCTTTCGTTTACGCTTCCTTTATAAGGCTGATATGTTTTTCAGCTGACTTTTTCCATGAAAAACTTTTTACTCGTTTAAACCCTTTATTTATATACTCATCCTGTAAGGAATGGTCTAATAGTATTAATTCTATTTTAACCTTTAACTCTTCGCTACTTTTCGGATTGAAATAAAGTACCGCTTCTCCACCAATTTCGGGTAAACTTGCAGCATTTGAACTTAAAACAGGTACGCCAACAGTCATGGCCTCTATTAACGGCAAACCAAACCCTTCATACAATGAAGGGAAAACGAAGATTTGAGCATTTTTATATACAAACGGCACAACATCATCTTCAATATAACCTGTAAAAAACACAGATTTTGTAAGCGCTTTTTTTTCTATGAATTCAAATACACCCCTGTCGGGTGTAATAAACCCACTTTTTTTTCCCAAAATTACAAGCTTATATTTATGTTGAAGCTCTTTATCTAGATGACCATAAGCCTCCAATAGGGTTTTTAAGTTTTTATGAGGTTTAACGTTCCCTACAAATAAAATATATTTCTCTGGAAGAACAATTTCTTTAGGTTCACAAACACTAAAACATTCATTTACACCACAATAAATTACCGCAATATCGTTTATTTTAGCTTTTGTATATTTTACAATTTCATTTTTAGAAAAATTAGAAACTGTTATGATCTTTTTGCTTCTTTTAATGGCATTAGTATATAAGTATTTTGAGTATATCTTCTTTAAAAATGTCATTTTATTCATTGTTGTTAAATGATTAACATCATGAATTGTAGTGATTCTTTTTTTCGCCTTAATTGGTAAAATTGGGGTGTTAAAATGTGGGGACCAAAAAAAATCTGTTTTTGGTATTTTAAGAGGAAATAAGAGTTGCTCTTTAACAGAGTAAATTTTAGCGTTAAACTTAATAACCTGACAATTGTTATGAAAAACATATTGAGATAACCTTTCCTTATTTCCAAGTAAAGTAACCTTAAACTGTGGTAATAAATAAGGCAGAATATTCTTTAAATAAGTTCCAATTCCAGAATCATCAATCATTCTTGCATCTATAGTAAGTGTTTTTTTATTCATTCAACTTTTCTTTTGATGATAACGATATTAATATACCCAATAGCACCCATGGGTAAAGAAAATATATTTGGACTCCAAAAATAAAGAAACATAAAAAAATTAAGAGATAGTTCTCTAACCCTTCTTTTAAGGATTTTACTTTTTTATAAAACAGGTACATTATGTACATAAATAAAATAAAAATAAAGACTCCTCCATCAACTAACAATTGAGCCAATCCTCCATATCCATGAGCATCTGTTTTTCCTATTGGACTAACAGGTATAACACCCAAATAGCTAGGGTTATTTCTCATTATTGGATAGTTTCCTAATCCAATTCCTAACAATGGGTAATCTTGAATCATTTCAGGAAATATGTATATTCCTGCTATTCTTCCCATAATTAAGTTTATATCTTTTGGTCTTTGTGTAACCTCTCTTTTAATATGAGTAATATCTGAAATATAATTATCCGCTAGTTTCACAAGAATTAATGATAAAAACACACAACCAACAACTAAAAATACAATGTTAAATTCTTGTAATTTTTTATATATTTTTTTGTAATAAAAAATAAAATACCAAACCAATACTAAAATAAAACCCGCTTTAGAATCTGCCAAAAATAAGATTGCAAATAAAATTATAGCTCTAGTTATTAAGTGAAACTTGCTCTTATAAAAAAATGATAAACAAAAAGTAAAGCCCAGCATTAAACCATAAGGCCCCCCTTCTCCAAACCATCCTCTTAACCGATCTCCCCAATATACAATTCGTGTATTTATTATATATTCGTTCATATATAAGTAATATATAACGATGTTAATCAATAAGAGTGCAAAACAAAAATTGAATATATCTCTTACGTATAACTTTATCTCTTCCGATGATTTATTCTTAAAAAACTGATGAGTTAAAGCTGCAAGGTTAACACATGAAATTAACTCTAAAAAACGTCCTACAGTAATTAAATAAGGTGTTTTCAATACAGAAACCTCTCTCAATAAATAAAACTCTCTAAATGGGTTTAAAAGCATTGTAATTAAAAACCAACTAATAAACAGCAGTAATAAAAGTAAAATCCACTTATTTATTTTTTTATAATAAATAAGTGGAGTTAACAATAGAAGTAATACCTCTGACACTTTTATCACATCAAGTTTTAATTCTGTAAACTGAATACAAAAAACAACAAAGAGTACAAAAAAAATATTTTTTACAATATATAATCTGTTCGGTTTTATATTTTTTGTCATCTTTTTTAACGTTTATTTTTAAAAACCGGTATATATATAGACAAAATATTCATGTCTCTTTTTATATAGATGAGAGCAATTGTATTGGTTAATAGAATTGAAAAACCTGTTGAAATTGCAGCTCCCATAATTCCAAATTTTGGAATTAAAACAACATTTAGTAGTAAATTAACCACTGCGCTAATTACCGTTATTTTCCCAAAAATTTTTTGGCGCCCTGTCATATTTAATATCAAATCAACAAAACCAGAAACAGCGTATGTAAACTGGCAAAAAGACAATAGAATAAGAGCGTAATATCCTTTCATGTATTCTACCCCAAAAAACATGAGAATCTGTTTAGAAAAAACAACCACAATTAAAAGGATTGGCAATGTGACGAAAAAAATTAATTTTGATGATTTCTTTATTACCTGTTTTAATTCTTCATGTTTTCCTTCTGAATACAAGTTCGAAATCTTAGGCCCTATAATAGTTCCAAAAACGATAAGAAAAATTGTATTTATACTTGATACCTGAGTTATAACTCTATAAATTCCAACATTTTCACTAAGTTCAAAAAAACCCAACATTAGGGTATCAATAGAAAAAATAATGTAGATCATTGAAGAACTAAGCATCATTGGATAACTCAACGTAAGTAGTTTTTTGGTAGAAATACTTTTTATTGTGCTTTCATATTTTATTGGAAATATTTTATAAAACGAGACAATTAAAGCAATAATGAGACTAAATAAAAAACCTAATATCAGGTATAACTCATCATTAGAATACCAATTAAAAACAACAAAAAGGGAGCAGATTAATATAAAATTATTTAAAAAAGAACTCACAATAGAAAATAGTAAAACTCTTTTTTGCCCTTTAAATAAATTACTATTATAATTTAGAAAAACCGCAGTAATTAATAGAAAAGGGAATACGAAAAAATATTGCTCTAACTTTGGATCATTAAACAAATCTATTGCAATTGTTTTTTTCAATAAAAAAAGAAGTGTTGCAACTATTGTTGAAGAAATAAGTAATACTAAATAGGATCTTTTTAAAAAATTACTTTTAAATTTTTTCTTTTTATAATGCTTACTATCTGAGGCTAATTTTATTGCCAATGTGTTTAGTCCAAGTGTAGTAATAATAATTAATATTAAAATAATAGATTTAATTATTGAATAACGACCATATGCTGCTGCTCCATAATATTTTGATATAAGTATCGCTAGTAGATATACTATTATTAAATTTAATCCGTAAAAAATAAAATTAATCCCTCCTCCTTTTATAAGTTCAAATATGTGTTTGTCTTTTATTTTCATTCTGATTCTTACACTACAGTTTACTCCTTTTAATTAAAAAAATCTATACATATTATTCCTATAGACCTCCAGAGTCTTTTCAATCAGAAACTATCTTTTTTGAAACGGAAGCAAATTTTCTTCTTATTTTGTTTTATTTTCCTACACTGAGTATTAATTCACGTACAAAACCAACTCTTTATAGCATTTGTAATTCTTTATCCTTATCAGACAACATAATTTCATTTTCTTCCAAAATCCAATCGATATTTAAAGTTGGATCGTTGTAAATAATTCCACTTTCAGATGCTTTATGATAATAGTTATCGCACTTATAGCTAAAAATAGTGTCGTCCTCTAACACTGCAAATCCATGAGCAAACCCTCTTGGAACAAATACTTGTTTGTTATTTTCTTCTGATAAAATGGTAGAAAAATGTGCTCCATAGGTTTTAGATTTTTCTCTAAGATCTACAACAACATCTAGTACTTTTCCTTTAACAACTCTAACTAATTTAGCTTGAGCATAAGCTCCTTTTTGAAAATGCAACCCTCTTAGAACTCCTCTTTGAGAAATCGACTGATTATCTTGAACAAATGTTATTTTAATTCCCGTTTCGCTTTCAAATTCTTTTTGATTGAAAGTTTCAAAAAAATTCCCTCTTAGATCTCCAAAAACTGTTGGAGTAATAATATAACAACCTTCAAGGTTGGTTTCTTTTACGAACATTTGCCTTTTCTAAAAAACAATAAAATTACCCGAAAGTAAATCCTATCAGTTATAGTTAATACTATTAAAAATTATTTTTTATAATTGTTTAAATAGCCATTTAATTGTACTAAAAGTAAAAATACAATCATTAGACCTGCGCCTAAACCACCTAATAAAACTCCATAATTTTTATCAATTCCTTTTATTTCATAACCGATAGGTTGAAAATTTGAAATCACATTAATTACTGACGACTTCTCTGATTTATCTTCGCTAATTTCTTTTAGATCTTTATTTATTCTTCTATTGGTTTCGAATAATTCTAGTTCTTTGCTTGTTTGTTTGGTCCCGCCTAAGTCAATAGTTGTTCCTGTGTTTAATTTTTTCGATTCTTCAACCATTACTGACATATACACTTTACGCAAAGAATCTATTTGAGATAAATTTTGACGTAGTAATGAATCTGTTCTGTTCAAATTTTCATTTGTTAGCGTTTTAACCTTATTAAAATATTTATTGTCTATAATAGAGGAAATAATAACATCGTCTAATTTAGAAAATAAGTTGTTTTTAGAGGCAATTACACTCACTCTGTGTACTTTGTAATCATAATCCGTAAAAGTACTTTTAAAGGCTTCAAAAGAATAACTTTTTGCTGTTAATGTATCTACAGAAAGAATCAAATCATCATAAGAAGTTAAAAAATCATTTGCATTTTTTATAGGTGATATTTCAAACTTTTTTAAAGATGACGCCTCTTTTTTAGATATTTTAAAGGTAGCTGCTAACTGTAATGTGTCTTTTTGTTTTACTAAATCATTGTAATAATTAATGTTGTTATACAACTGTCTAGCACTATTAAAGTTTGGTTGTACTTGCAAAGTAGCACCATAAGTTGTTCCTTTTTTAAATTCTATAAAAGTTCCTAAAATAACTCCAATTATTGCCGCTATGGCTATTTTTTTAAAATTTGATTTTATAAATAATAATATTAGAATTAAAAAGTGAAATAGCTCTTTAAAAAGGTTACTTATAAATTTAAAAAGGTTTGAAAAGCCTTTCCCTATGATAATAAATAATGATCCTAATTCTATTTCTTCTTCTTTTGAACTGGTTTCTTTAGGCATTTTGGGTTGTTTGGTTAGTTGTATATTTATTAAAATATTTGTTCTAATATTCTCTGTGTAATTGCATAGGTTGGCGTTACTCCAGACATTCCTAATCCACCAGAAGCTAGGGTTGCCCCTGTTTCTAATGGGTTATCCGATGCGTAGTATGCATACCTTACTTTTACATTTTCTGAAATGTTTCCTCTAATTTTTGAAGCGGCCTGAATTGCCTTTTGGTAATGTGCTCCTTCCATTTCTAAACCAATCACATTCCAGGTAGAGTCATGAAAGAATTTTAATAAATCTTTATTTTGTAAAGAGGTTCCTAAAACAGAAACCATGGTTCCATCAAATGCCTCAACCCCAAAACCTTCTAAATCTTCTTTAGACAATTCGTTTTTAAATGGATAGTTATCAGCGGTCCCTTCAAAAACATGTGCATCCGGAATCATAATATCACCTTTTCCTCCTTCTAAAATCCCTGCTTTCCCCATAATTGAAACCGAATCTATATCTAAATGAATCAATTCATTTTCTGTTTTATATGGTTTTAACAATTCATCCATCGTTTCATAAGCTTGCTCTCCAAAAGCATAATCCATAACAACGATAACTGGTTTTTTTCCTTTCGAGTTTTCTTTTACAAATGGCGTTGTATCAAAATCAATTTTTTCTGTGTCAATTACCTGAACATTAATGTTTGTTCCCGACGCATCTTTGATATAAGTTAACCCGTTTTTAGAAGCAAAGTTTTTTACTTTAACTTGCAAATCTTTGCTGTTTTCATTACTTAAAAGCTCAAATATTTTAAACTCTTTCGTTGCTTTTGCTTCTTTTGGTAATGCGGCGTTGGCGTAAATAAAATTCATTACACTGTGCATATTTGCACTGATAATATGAATTGGCCTATTTAATAAATTATTTTCTTTAAGTGTTTTCTTAATGTTGTTAGCCCAAATTTCTCCATAAATATGGTGCCCAATTTGCTCGTTTAAGACAGAACTAAATGTCACAATTCTTTTCTTGTTTTCTAAGGTTTCATTTATAGCCAATTGTCCTAACCAATAAATCAATTGAAAGAACCTGTCGGGATTCTTTTCTGTAGAAAAGGTGTTGTAAATATCAGATACTTCTTGGTATGTTCTTCCTAAAATGGTCCCTAAATGAGCAATGGTAACCTCTCTTTCGTCTTTCGTTATTTTTTTATCAAATAATACAATTTCACGCAACGTATTCCATTCTCTTGTACAATCTGTTCCATTTTTAATTAAAACCTTGTCTTTAATTTTATGAGACTCTATAAACAAAAAGGTCAAATGTGTTAAAATATCATAGATTTCAGATCGACCACGAGTAATTTCAATGTTCATTTGATCTTTATCTATTCTGTAACAATTTCTTCTTCTTTTAGGAGGTACAATCGCTTTAAAGTGAGAATCCTTATAGCCTTCATCTGCAGTTAAATTGATAAACTGACATTCTTCAATTCCTTCAGGTAAACGTTCAATAATATAAATTAAACCGTTTAATTCTACTTTCTCTTCTGCAATAGAACCATAAATTTCTGGACGTAATTGCAATAATGATTTTCTTAAAGTTTCTCCTGAAACGCCCATTGGCTTATAAAAACCTCTACTAAATAAGTGACGCATTGAAATGTATAATCTTTCTATGGCTCCCGTAGATTCTTGTGCTCTTGTTCTTTCTTTCATCGTATATTCTCTCTTTTATTGTATTTCAAAGATACTAATTTAAATATCTTATTT
>CAJXYJ010000057.1 GCA_913063255.1 uncultured Flavobacteriales bacterium
GGTTTCCCAATCGATTTAACCGCGTTAATTCTTTCTGAAAAAGAAATGACGATAAATTTAGAAGAATTTGAAGTTGAATTAAAAAAACAAAAAGCCAGATCTAAGGCTGCTTCTGTTGTAGAAACCGATGATTGGGTAATTTTATACGAAGATGATGATGAAGAAGAATTTATAGGATACGATACATTATCAGCAAAAATAAAAATAACTAGGTACCGAAAAGTTACTTCAAAAAAAGATGGAGATATGTACCAACTTGTATTCAATATGACCCCTTTTTATCCTGAAGGAGGAGGTCAAGTTGGCGATAAAGGCTATTTAGAAAAAAGTGATGGAAGTACTGTTTATATCGTAGATACTAAAAAAGAGAACAATTTAATAATTCATTTTGCAAAAACACTTCCAAAAAATCCTACAGAATTTTTTAATGTAGTAGTAGATGAAAAACAGCGATTTAGAACCGCTTGTAATCATACTGCTACACACTTATTACACCAAGCTTTAAGAGAAATTTTAGGAGAGCATGTAGAACAAAAAGGATCTGCTGTACATTCAAAACATTTGCGATTCGATTTTTCTCATTTTTCAAAATTAACTGTGGATGAGCTTACCTATGTAGAAGATTTTGTAAATGCTAGAATTGAAAATAAATTACCATTACAGGAGTTTAGAAATATTCCAAAGGCAACCGCCGAAGAAAAAGGTGCTATGGCCTTATTTGGTGAAAAATATGGGGATACCGTAAGAGCCATCCAATTTGGGAAGTCTGTTGAACTTTGTGGAGGTACTCACGTACAAAATACGAGTGATTTATGGTATTTTAGAATTCAAACAGAAAGTGCAATTGCTTCTGGAATTAGAAGAATTGAAGCAATTACAGGAGACGCAATGAAAATCCAATTTTCTGAGAATAATAGAGCATTATTCCAAATAAAAGATTTGGTAAAAAATTCTAAAAAGCCAGCGGAAACAGTTTTAAGTATCATTGAAGAAAACAATAAACTTAAAAAACAAGTGGATCAATTATTAAAAGAAAAAGCTAAAGGTGCTGCTGCTGGATTGGTAGGTGAAACGGTATTGATAAATGGTGTTAACTTTTTAGCTAAAAAATTGGATTTAGATCAAAATAGCGTAAAAGATTTAGCAAATGATTTAGGAAATAAAATTGAAAATTTATTTTTAGTAATTGGAACTGAATCTAAGGGAAAGGCATTTTTAACCTGTTATATTTCTAAAAACTTAGTCACTGAAAAACAATTAGATGCAGGTAAAATAATTAGAGAATTAGGAAAATATATCCAAGGAGGTGGTGGTGGCCAAGCCTTCTTCGCTACAGCAGGTGGTAAAAACCCAGAAGGAATTAAAGAAGCTTTAATTAAAGCAGAAAGTTATATAAAATAAATGAAACTACAAACCAATATACCTTTATCTCCACAAGAAAATCAGATAGATTATAAGTCTAAGATTTTATTGTTGGGTTCTTGTTTTGTAGAGAATATAGGCGATAAATTAGAGTATTATAAGTTTCGAAACCTTCAAAATCCATTTGGGATTTTATTCCAACCAACAGCCATTGAGAATTTAATTTCAAGAGCAATAAAAGAGGTTCCTTTTACCGAAGATGATATTTTCTATTATAATGAGCAGTGGCATTGTTTTTTAGTTCATTCTTCTCTTTCATCTTCAGATAAAGAGAAATTTCTAAATTCATTAAATAAAAAGAGATCACAATTATTAAGTTATATTAAGTCAGCGACTCACATTGTTTTCACTTTTGGAACTTCTTGGGTATATCGCAACATAGCGTCCAATAGTTTGGTAGCAAACTGTCATAAAATTCCACAGATAAAATTTACAAAAGAATTATTATCGGTTGATGAGGTAGCTGTTTCTATTAGAAATACAATTTCACTTATTAAAGATATTAATCCTAAAGTTAATTTTATTACAACTATTTCTCCTGTACGTCATTTAAAAGATGGTTTTGTGGAGAATAACAGAAGTAAGGCGCATTTAATTTCGGGTTTGCAAAGTGTTGTTGATGAAGCATCAAAAAAGGAAAGGTCCCTGAGTCAAGTCGAAGTGTTTCCTTCTTATGAAATTATGATGGACGAATTAAGAGATTATCGTTTTTATAAGGAAGATATGATCCATCCTAATAAAACTGCAATATCTTTAATTTGGAATGCTTTTTCTGAAGTTTGGATTGCTGATGAAACAAGACAACTACAAAAAGAAATAGGAATAATTCAAACGGGATTATCACACAAACCATTTCATTCAGAAAGCAAGGCTCATCAGAAGTTTTTAAAAGATTTAGGTTTTAAAATTAATAGCCTTCAGAATAAAATATCTCACTTAAAATTCTAAGAATAGGGCAATTGCCCTATTGTACATAGTTGAGTATTGATGCATTTTTGTATTGTATTAATTCTTAAAAACTCAACTGATGAAAACAATTAAACAAACACTTTACATTTCGTTACTATGCTTAGCAGTAGTTTTTACTGGTTGCAGTAGTGATGATGACAACAACAATGAAAATGATGATAATGGGGATGGAAACAATGGCGGATCAGAATTTTATACCGCAACAGTAGCTGGATCTGGTTTTGAAGCCTCTACAGACCCTGCTTCTTTAATTGGGGCTACAGTGAGTACCAATAATGGGATGACTATTGCTTCTGCACAAGGAAGTACCAATAGTGGTGCATTTATTAATTTTTCAATTATTAATTATAATGGACCTGGTACTTACACCACTGGAGACGATTTAACAAATCCGAATATGATTATGTATGGAACAGCATCACCAATAGCTGCTTGGACATCTAATGGAGTAACTTCTATGGTAGGTGGATTGCAAGCAGGAGTAATTAATATAACTTCTGAAGCGGATGGTGTACTAGAAGGAACTTTTTCTTTTGAAGGATATAATGGGGATGATCAAAGTTCTAAAATGGTTACAAGCGGTAGTTTTAAAGCTAATATTAACTAATCTTTTTTCAATTTATTAAGAAAATCTCAGAGTTGAGGTTTTTACTCGGAAACCGGGAGTTTACATTAAGTTTTCTCTCGGTTTTTTTATACGTCAAATGCCCTATTGTAAATTCTTAAATAATTCATTAAATTTATTTAATTACTAAACCTTTGATTATGAAAGCAATAAAAAATATTTCTTATGTGCTATTATTAGTAAGTACTACAATAATTGCTCAAGATTTAAAAATTTCTAAAAGAGCATCCGTAGAGTTAACAAAAAACTCTAAAAGTGGTAGTTATGGAGGGACTTTTATTGTTGGAGACGCTATTAAAGTAATATATGTTTCCTCTACTAAGTCAGAAGGTGCACAAGTAGAACAATACGATTTAAGTTTTGCTGGTGAAGCATCTTCTGTAGAAGATAAATTTATTGATAAAGATCAGGCTTCCAGTGATTTTCCTTGGTATATGCCAAAATCAGAGGTAGAAAAAATAAGTTCTTCAGAAGGAAAATGGTTAAAAGCAGGAAGGGCTTTTGGGTCTGGTATGAAGTTAAAACGAGGTAGAATGATTAAATACTATACCTTAGGAGTTTATACGGGTATGAGTTTTGATGAAGAGGAGTCTATTAAACCTAAAACAGGAGATATATGGAGAGTAACCCCTGGAGGATTTAAAAGTTTAAGTGACATTGATGCTTTGGCTACAGAGTATGGTTTTTATAGAGATCTAGAAAAATATGGTAATCCTTTATTTATGCCTGCAGATGCTACTTTGATTGCTTCGGGTGTTATAACCGAAAAAGTCCGACTTACAAAAGATCAAGAGTTTTCTTCCAATAGAGTAGCGGTACTTGCTATGAATGGTATGAATTTCGATGAAATGCAATACGACATTTATCATTTGCCTTATACAGCTTTAACAGTTGCCTCTGGATTAGGTCAAGACGACAACCTATGTTCTTTATTTGCACCATTAAATGGTCCAACCACCATAAAATCTCTAAAACATTTACTTTGGAAAGATAAAAAAGATCATTTTACATTAATGCGGTTTAATGACCAACGAAAACTAGTAGACTCGGTTTCTTTTAAAAGTAAATTACTATGGGGTGATTATACAATTTTAAATGGTCAAGAATCCACTTATGTTTTAGGAAGAGGTAAAGAAGGCTTTGATGGTTGGTATAGAAACTTTCAATTAAAAAAGATAACAGCATTTCAAATAGCGAAAGTTAAGGATGGAGAATTACAATATATAAGTTTATTTACAGAAGAAGAATTAACAAACAAATTAGTTGGTGCAAGTGGTGAAAAAACAAAATTTAAAGTAAATGCATTTTATAATAATTTTGAAGAAGTGATGGATTTACCAAATGGAGATAATTTGGTGATTGGCCATAATTATTTAGAAGCCTATGCTTTACAAATATCACCAAAAGGGGATTTAAAAGCATTTTATTTACTTCCTGTTGGAAAAGATGGTAAGCTTGGTATCCAAAATTATCAATACATGATGAAGGGAGATGATTTAATATGGGTAATTAATCTACAACCCGTTGAGTTCTCTACAGACGCAGTAGTAACAACAAGTTCATCAAGTTTTAGTGGAGGAGGTGTTAAAACTACAATTACAACCACAACTGTGAAAAAATTAAACGAGGTGTTTTTGGAAAGCATGGTTTGTAGAATAAATACCAATGAGCAAAAAATGAGTAATGTAATAGCTTTAGATGGTAGTGAGTTTTATCCTATGGGTAGTTTTCCAGCGATGTTTACTACAAATGCAGTTTATTTTACGGGCCGTGAAAAAGGTCCTAAAGGAAAGGTAATTCATACGGTTCGTATCGATTTATAATCTTACACTAAAATAAAAACAACATTTATTATAAATTCCAGTTTTATGATAATTATACAGTTATTATTAATTCTTTTTATTAGTTTTTTTATAGGAGTGTTTTTGTGCTTTTTTAAGCAAAATAAAGAGTTAAAAAACAGTTATTTACACAGAGAGATAATTCTTCGCAAAGCAATATCAATTCATAAATCCCAAATAAAATATAGAGAAAAAGGATTGATGAATTATAACTTTTTAAAATTCAATTTAGAGGAATCCTTAAGAGTACAACCTGAGATTAAATTGCTTTAATTATATTTATGTCGATAAGTTTAAAAAAATGAAGGTCAAAAAATTAATTTCGATTTTATTTTTAGTAATTTTTTTTAGAATTGGATTTTCCCAAGAAAAAAGATTAATTGACTCTATTAATGGTATTACTATTCAGAATGTTTCCATTTCCCAAGATTCCTTAGTTCATCTTTTTCAGAAAAATATAAAGGATTCAGATTCATTAAATTATGTCAAAGGGAAAGCAGATGCTTTGGCAAAATTATCTGTGGTATTTTATTATCAAGGGAACTATAAAGAAAATGTAAGTTTAGTTTTAGAAGCAATTAATCTTTATGAAACTTTAGAACTATATTCAAAAATAGCTTTTAACTATGGAGAATTGGGTTACCAAATGAAACGGCGAGATTTTAAAAAGGCTCATTTTTATATGCAAAAAGGGAAAAAACTGGCAGAGTTATATAAGGATGAAGATGTTTTAAAAGATTTATACAATAATTATGGAGTTTTAAAAGAAATGAATAATGAGCTAGACAGCGCATTATATTTTTATAAGAAAAGTTTAGTAATAAAGGAAAAACAAGGTGATCATTTTGATATTCCTTATAGCGAGAGTAATATAGGAGGTGTTTATTTTCTTAAAAAGGACTATAAAAGAGCATTAATACAATTTGAAAAATCTATAGATAAAAGAATAGAATTAAACGATTCTATTGGTATTTCAGAAAATATCACACAAATTGCGGAGGTTTATTTAAATGAAGAAAAGTATTATAAAGCAATTGAAATGTTTAAAAAGTCAAATCGAATTGCTTCAAAAAAAGAATACAAATTTTTAATCCAGTATAATTACAAAAATATTGCTGAGGCTTTTAAAAAACTCAATATTGTAGATTCTGCTTTTTACTATTATGAAGAGTACATCCTAATTAAGGATAGTATTACAAGTTTAAATGTAGAAAAGGAAATTGCATCGCTTACTATTGAATTTGAAACCGAAAAAAAAGAAAAGGAAATTCTACAACAGCGAGCACAACTAGCCGAAAAAGAATTAGAAGTAAGGAAGAAAAACTATGTTATCTATGGATCTCTTGGTTTGGCTTTAATTCTTGGTTTAATTGGCTATTTAGTGTATAATCAACAAAAGTTAAAGAACCAACAACTCCAAAAAGAGAGCGAATTAAAAACTGCATTGGCAAGAATTGAAATTCAAAACAGATTGCAGGAACAACGTTTAAGAATTTCAAGAGATTTACATGACAATATAGGCTCTCAACTTACTTTTATTATATCTAGTATCGATAATCTAAAGTATGGATTTAAAGATATGGGCGAAAAACTTTCGGATAAATTACAAGGAATTAGCTCTTTTACTACCCAAACTATTTATGAACTTCGGGATACGATTTGGGCTATGAACAAAAGTAGCATCACTTTTGAAGACCTTCAATCTAGGATTACTAATTTTATTGATAATGCAAAAATCGCTTCAGAAGAAACAAAATTTTCGTTTTTAATAGCCAAGGAAGTATCGCAAGAAAACACTTTTACTTCTGTACAAGGGATGAATATTTATCGCATTATTCAGGAAGGGGTAAACAATGCAATTAAATATGCAAATGCTTCAGAGGTAGAAGTTAAGATTTCAGAAAGCAACGGTTTTCATATTAATATTTCAGATAATGGAATTGGTTTTGCTGAAGATAAAATAGAGTTAGGAAACGGAATTATTAACATGAAAAAACGTGCAAGAGATTTAAAAGGCAGTATCGATATTATATCCGAAGAAAAAAAGGGCACCACCATTAGGGTAGCTATTCCTGAAAGTAAGGATTAAATTTATATGTTAATTGCCTTATTTGATATTAAAATGAATAAAAGTATTTTTGAGTATCTTTATTTAACTAACAAATTACTATGATTATAAAAGTTGCCATAGTAGACGATAATTCATTTCTTATTGCAGCAATTAAGGAAAAGCTTTCTTTTTTCGATGATATTTCTATTAAGCATACCTCTTTAAATGGAAGTGATTTATTGACCAAATTGGAGGATAATCATATTATTGATGTAATTTTAATGGATATTGAAATGCCAGTACTTAATGGTATTGAAACTACTCAAATTGTAAAACAGAAGTATCCGCAAATAAAGATTATTATGCTTACTGTTTTTGATAATGATGAGAACATTTTTAATGCGATTAAAGCGGGAGCAGATGGTTATTTACTGAAAGAAATTAAACCCGAAGATTTGCGCAATGGGATTTTAGAAACCCTAAATGGTGGTGCGGCTATGAATCCTTCTATTGCATTAAAAACCTTAAAATTATTGCGGAACCCAATAAATATTTCCAATCCAAAAGATCAAGAAATTATTTCTCTATCTAAAAGAGAAGTGGAAGTATTAGAACAATTAAGCAAAGGCTTAAGTTATACAGCTATTGCCGAAAATTTATTTTTATCGCCAAGTACGGTTAGAAAACATATAGAGAACATCTATAAAAAATTGCAGGTCCACAGTAAAATTGAAGCGGTACAAAAAGCAAAAGATCACAATATCATCTAATTGCGCTAATAAAATTAAAAGGTATTTTAAAACGGAATAATACCCAAAATTAAGGATAAAATGGCTAAGGTTTTATTTCTATATTTGGTTTTTGAAATTTTTTAAAATAGCCCCATGAAATTATTTGCTACAATCCTCTTATTTTTCACTTTTAGCTTAACTGCCTATTCTCAATGTACAGGAGACTGTAAAAACGGTTTAGGAACTTATAAATGGAGCGATGGCGATGTTTATAAAGGGGAATGGAAAGACGGAAAGTTTCACGGTAAGGGAGAGTACTTATATAGTAATGGCTCCAAGTTTATTGGAAGTTATAAACAAGGAAAGAAACATGGTGAAGGTGTTTTTATTAAAGGAAATGGAGATAAGTATGAAGGTACTTGGGAACTAGGCAAGCGTACTGTAAAAACAAATACCACTAAAAAAAGTTGGCTTCCTGGAAAATGGGAAGGAAAAGGGTATCAGGATAATGGAGATACTTGGCAAGTAGTTTTAAATTATAATACTAAAGACGAAATACAAATTTTTTATCCTAGTTTTCCTTGCAGCGGAACTTGGGTTTTTGATAAAGAAAATGAAACCCAAATTTATTTTACTGAAAAAATCACTAAAGGGCAAAACAAGTGTAGACCAGGGAATAGAATTATAATTGAAAAAGCCTATAAAGATCAAGACGATATTATGGGAGTTTACTTTTTTCAAGGAAAAAAACAAGTGGCTTCTGCTAATATTGTAAAACAATAAAAAGAATATTTAATAAAGTGGCAAAAGTTTACAGATTTAAATCTTTCCACTTTAGTTTTAATAAAAAAAACGCCTCCACTTTGGGGGCGTTTTTTTTATGTATTTTTTTATTGAATTTTACTTAATTATTTCAGAACAATACATTACTACACATTACAACCTTTTTCTGAAATCCCAATAGGGTAATAAAAAATCAATCACTTGCATTTTTTAGTAATAGAGTTTTTTAATATACGTGTAAGCACCTATTGTTTAGGGATTTAAAAATCATTAAGTTTACAATAATTGGATATTAAGTGGAGAAAAAATATTTTGAATATATTTTTAACTCTCAATATTTTAATCAAAACTCATAAAATATGTTACTTAAAAAAGGATCAAGAAGTGCTGAAGTAAAACAATTACAAACATTTTTAGGGCTGAAAGCTGATGGAATATTTGGCCCTGGCACAGAAAAAGCAGTTAAAAAATGGCAAGCAAATAATGACTTATTAGCAGATGGAATAGTTGGTTCTATGACTTGGTCTAAAATGCAGCCAAAATCTACAGATGCCAGTGAAAAATTCTATGAGACAAATGAAGGGCTTTCTATAGAAACACATTTCCTACCTATAGGAGAATACAAAGTGGGTCCTACAAAAAAGGAATTCTTGTTTTTGCATCATACTGCAGGATGGCATAACCCCTACAATGTTATTAGTGCTTGGGATAGAGACAGTAGTACTATTGCTACTGAATTTGTGATGGGGGGACAATCTATAAAAGGTAACAGTGATGAATATGATGGTAGAGTAATTCAGGCTTTTCCGGAAGGAGCATATGCCTGGCACTTGGGAAAGAATGGATCTCAATATATGCACGAACATTCTGTAGGAATTGAAGTGTGTAACTTTGGTTATATTAAAAATGGCAAAACTTACGCAGGTACGGTTCCGCATGCTTCACAATTAGTTAAGTTAACTAATCCTTTTCGTAAATTTAAGACTTGGCACCGTTATTCGGATGAACAAATTGAAAGTTTAAGAAAACTTATACTTTTCATTGCTGATAGAGATAATATTGATGTACGCGCCGGTTTAATTCAAGAAATTAAAAAGCATGGGGCAAAGGGGTTTGAATTTAACGAAAATGCATTTTTCGGTAAAACAAAAGGAATGTGGACACATACAAACACAAGAAAAGATAAGTCCGATATGTTTCCACAACAAGAACTTTTAGATATGCTTGTTTCTTTGTAAAGAAAAATGAATTTGAAGGCTGCTATTATTAATTTTGAGGACTTTTTTGATTTAACTAAAACTAATAAAAACTCCAGAATCAATTTCTGATACTAACAAAAGCTAAAGACACATTTAATTTAGTGCTTTAGTGATAAACTTTTATCTCTCCTAACAAAAATTATTAATTACTGACTAAATTCTGGGATAGAATATTATAAACACTTGTAAAATAACGAATTACTTCAATAAATCTAGTAAAACAAAAATAAGCTTATTTACAATCCAAATGCTTCTTTTACTTCAGTAACAAAATCTAATTTTTCCCAAGTAAAAGTCTCCACTTCTTTTGTAAGTGTTTTACCATCTGCTGCATGGAAAGTTAATGTTTTTACTTCTGAATCTCTTCCCATATGTCCATAAGAAGCAGTTTCAGAATAAATTGGATTTCTAAGCTTTAAACGAGACTCAATTGCTGCTGGACGCATATCGAAAAGTCCTTCTACTATTTTTGAAATCTCACTATCTGTCATTGCTACTTTTGAACTATTGTAAGTAACTACATTTATAGAAGTTGGCTTAGCTACCCCAATGGCATAACTCACCTGTACTAATATTTCGTCACAAACACCCGCTGCAACCATGTTTTTGGCAATATGTCTAGAAGCATACGCTGCACTTCGATCTACTTTACTTGGATCTTTTCCGCTAAAAGCGCCACCACCGTGAGCACCTTTTCCACCGTAAGTGTCCACAATAATTTTTCTACCAGTTAATCCAGTATCTCCGTGAGGGCCACCAATTACAAATTTCCCTGTTGGGTTAATATGGTAGATAATATCATCGTTGAACAATTTTTGTATTTCAGGAGATAATTTTGCAACCACTCTAGGTATTAATTGGCTAACCAAATCCGATTTTATTTTAGCCAACATTTTTTCATCTTCATCAAAATCATCATGTTGGGTAGAAATAACAATAGTATCGATACGTTGCGGTTTATTATCGTCACTATATTCTATGGTAACCTGACTTTTTGCATCTGGTCGCAAATAAGAAATTTCTTTATTCTCTCTTCTTATTGCGGCTAATTCTATTAGAATGCGATGACTTAAATCTAAAGCCAATGGCATATAGTTTTTGGTTTCGTTGGTAGCATAGCCAAACATCATTCCTTGGTCACCAGCACCTTGTTCTTCTCCTTCAGCACGATCTACTCCTTGATTAATATCTGAAGATTGTTCGTGAATAGAAGAAAATACACCACAAGAATTTCCATCAAACATATATTCACTTTTGGTATAACCAATTTTATTGATTACATCTCTAGCTATTTTCTGAACATCTAAATAGGTATTGCTTTTAACTTCTCCAGCTAAAACTACCTGACCAGTTGTTACTAATGTTTCACAAGCAATTTTAGATTGTGGGTCAAAAGCTAAAAAATGATCTACTAATGCGTCGCTAATTTGATCTGCAACTTTGTCTGGATGTCCTTCAGATACACTTTCTGAAGTAAATAAATATGCCATATATTAAATTAAAATAATATTATTAATTAAGTATTTGACGAAAGCTACTAAGGAAAATTACTTGTTGTAAAAAAACAATAAAAACTGCCTTTAGCATTTTTGATGAGGTTGCAATCAGTCAAATTAGTCCTCTTTTTGAGTGCACAAATGTACACTTTTTCATAAAAACAATTCTTATTTATTTTAAAGCATATTTATGCATAATTGTTGGAGTATAGATTTTTAATAAAATTATAAAACAAGGAATGAATATGGTATATAGGTTTAGATTATATTTGCGCACTTGTAAAAAAAGTAATGAAGCAAAACATACTTATATGGTGTTTTTTATTAATAGGATTTAGTGTTTTTTCACAAGAAGAAAACACTAAAACTTTTACTATTGATGCTAATTATTTTTATGGAAATATCTTATTGCACAGCAAAGATATCGCTCATTTAATAACTGAACATCCAGAAGGTTTTATAGTTAGTTATAATAAAAAAACCTTTGGAGATCTTCGCTGGCAACAGGAATACAATTATCCAGATTGGGGTTTTTCTACTTTTTTTCAGAATTCTAAAAACAATACTTTAGGTAATAATATCGGCGTATATGCACATTTAAATTTTTATTTTATACAACGAAATTTACAATTAAGAGTTGCTCAAGGAGTGGCATACAATAGCAATCCATTCGATTTTGAAAGCAATATAAAAAACAATGCCTACGGTAGTCATATTCTGTTTTCTACTTATCTTTTATTAAACTATTCTAAAGAAAATATTTATAAAAATATTGGAGTACAGGCAGGGATTACTTTTATGCACTATTCCAATGGAAATGTTGCTGCTCCTAATACAAGTACCAATACCTTGGCTTTTAATATTGGTGTTAATTATAAATTTAATGATGATTCCCAAAATGAATTTATAAACGACACTACTTATACACGAATAAAAGAACCTATAAAATTTAATGCAGTTATACGTGGTGGGATTAATGAAAGTGATTACTTAAATTTAGGACAACAACCTTTTTTGGTAATTTCTGCCTTTGTTGATAAACGGTTAAGTTATAAAAGTACGGTGACAGCTGGAGTAGATGTTTTCTTTTCGAAATTTTTAGAAAAGGAAATTGAATATGTAGCGGCATCCTTCCCGTCATTTGGAGTTTCTGGAGATGAAGATTATAAGCGAGTTGGCTTATTTGTAGGTCACGATTTACACATTAATAGGTTTTCCGCTTTATTTCATTTGGGGTATTATGTGTATTATCCTTATGATTTTGAAGGAAGATTTTACCAAAGAATAGGGTTGAAATATTTTATCACAGATAATATATTTGGAGTTATTTCGCTAAAAACGCATGCGGCTAAAGCAGAAGCGGTAGAATTTAGTGTTGGATATAGATTTTAAGTTATGATAAAGATTTTTTACATAGGAATGTTTTTTTTGCTTCTTGCTTCTTGCGATATAGATAATGTATCCGATTGTTTTCAATCTACAGGGACAATTATTTCAACAGAAATGGAAGTAGATCCCTTTACAAAATTAAGGTTTGAAAACGATATATCTGTAATGCTCAAACAAGAACCTATTCAAAAAGTAGTCCTAGAAACTGGTGAAAACTTATTGAGTAATATTCAGGTAAAAGTGGAAGACGGAGTGTTAATTATACAGGACAATAATAGCTGTAATTTGGCTCGAGAACATGGAGTCACAAAAGCATATATAAGTGTCCCTAACCTAACCGAAATAAGAAATAGTTCTTCAAGAGATATTACAAGTAATGGAGTTCTTGATTTTCCAAGTTTAACATTAGTAAGTAATACAACAGGTAATATTGAGGGTTCTAATAAGAGTGGTGATTTTATACTTGAAGTAATATGCGATAATTTTAATGTTTCTGCAAATGGTCAATCCATATTTTATATAACAGGGAAAACTAAAAATGCAAATCTTGGATTTTCAGATGAATGGCCACGATTTGAAGGGGAGAGTTTTAAAATAGAGACCTTATCCTTCTCACAGCGTAGTGCTACGTATATGAAGGTTTTTCCAGAAAATAAAGTGTCTGGAGAAATTAGAGGAACAGGAGATGTAATTTTAGTAAACCGCCCAGATATTATAGAAGTGGAAGAATTTTTTACGGGTAGACTAATAATCGAAGATTAGTTTATATTTACGAGGTTTAAAAATTAAAATGAGGCAGACCTTACTTATCTTTTTTTCTATTTTTTTTTGCTTCTCTCTTTTTTCACAAGAGGAGAAAAAACACTTTTCTTTAGAAGCAGATTATTTCTACGGAAACATACACGAACATAGCCCAGACATATCCCATTTAATTACAGGACATCCTAGCGGTGTCTTTCTAGGGTTTAATAAAAAATCATTTGGTTCTAAAGAGTGGGAGCGCCAATATGGTTCTCCAGATTGGGGGTTTTCTTTTATCTATCAAGATATGAAAGAACCTTCCTTAGGAGAGAATTATGGTTTGTATGGTCATTATAATTTTTATTTCTTAAAAAGAAATCTAATGCTTTCTGTGGGTACTGGTTTGTCTTATAATACAAATCCTTATGATTCTGAAAGTAATTTTGAAGATAATGCATATGGATCTTCTTTTTTAAGTACTACATTTTTAAGGTTAAATTATGTAAGAAATAATATATGGAAAGGATTGGGTTTTCATGCAGGGTTTATGTTTGTTCATTATTCTAATGGAAATATTAAGGCACCAAATACCAGTACTAATACCATTGCTCTTAATGCAGGCCTAAGTTATCAGCTAGATTATAAAAATCTGCCAGAATATAATAAGGAAAGGGATGGTTTAGATTATTCAGAGCGAGTAAAATATAATTTAGTTTTCAGGTATGGATGGAATGAAAGTGATGTGATTGGATTAGGCCAACATCCATTTTATGTAATTTCAGCTTTTGCAGATAAACGATTAAATTATAAAAGCACAGTACAACTAGGAACAGATCTTTTTTTTACTGAATTTTTAAAAGATTTAATTGAATATAGGTCTATTGCTTATCCTGAAGATGGGCTTACAGGAGACGAAGATTATAAAAGAATAGGGATTTTTGCTGGTCATGAATTAAGGTTTAATAAAGGAGCTTTTGTTTCGCAATTGGGTTATTATCTATATTGGCCCTATGAGTTTGAAAAAAGGGTTTATTTGCGGGTAGGTATAAAAAGGTATTTTTATAAAGATAAATTATTTGCTGCCATTACTTTAAAATCACATTATGCACAAGCGGAAGGTGTTGAGTTTGGCATAGGAGTAAGAATATAATTATTTAAAATGAAAAAAATAATTTACATAGCAATTGCTTTACTATTTATAGCTTGTGATTCTGAAAATGGATCCGATTGTTTTAAAAAAGAAGGTGCAATTGTTCAGTTAGATTTGGATTTAGCTTCCTTTAATGAAATTGTTGTTTTTGAAGGTGTGCAGCTTTTTATAGAAGAAGGTTCTGAACAAAAAGTTGTTTTGGAATCTGGAGAAAATCTTATTGATGACGTTGATGTAAAAGTAGAAGGAGCTTTGTTAACTGTAATAGATAATAATACCTGCAATTTTATACGAGATTACAATATCACTAAGGTATATGTTACTTCGCCTAACATTACTAAAATAAGAAACAGCTCGAGTTTTGAAATTACTAGTATAGGAGTTTTAAATTATCCAGAGCTAACATTGTTTTCAGAAAATAACGAAAACGAAGATGTCTATCATAACAATGGAAATTTTAATCTTAATTTAAATGTACAAAAGCTAACAATCACTTCTAACGGTTTTTCCACCTTTCGTTTAAATGGAAATGCAGACATAGCGGATTTTGGCTTATATTCTGGAAATACTCGAATTCTAGCAGAAAATTTAATGGTAAAAGATTTAATGTTATACCATAGGAGTACTAATGTAATGGTCGTAAATCCTACGGAATCTATCCGAGGAGAAATATGTAGTGTTGGTGATGTAATTGCAAAAAACAGACCTCCATTAGTTGAAGTTGAAGAACTTTTTATGGGAAAACTTATTTTTGAGGATTAGTAAGTTCGGTAAAAAGAGTTTCTAAATTAGAGCCATTTAAAGTGTCTTTCATATTTTTATCATGAACAATTTCTCCTTTATTTATAATAATGACACGATCGCAAATTGCTTCCACTTCTTGCATAATGTGAGTAGATAATAAAACTGTTTTCTTCCCTTCTTTTGCTACCGTTTTTATTAGTTCACGAATTTCGATTAATTGATTTGGATCTAAGCCAGTCGTTGGTTCATCTAATATAAGTATTTCGGGATTGTGGAGTAGTGCATTTGCTAATCCAACGCGTTGTCTGTATCCCTTAGATAGCGCCTCTATTTTTTTGTTTGCTTCAGGTGTAAGTCCCGTTAATTCAATTATTTTTTCTACTTGGTCCTTATCAACTTTATAGATCTCCGCATTAAATCTTAAATACTCTCTTACATACATATCCAAATACAAAGGATTGTGTTCTGGAAGATAGCCTATGCTTTTTTGAACCTTTAATTGGTC
>CAJXYJ010000058.1 GCA_913063255.1 uncultured Flavobacteriales bacterium
GCTTCCATATACATACTAATTGCAGGTACCTATACCCCATTCACTTTAGTAATATTAAATGGCCCTATTGGTTGGGTTTTATTTGGAATTACATGGGGAATTGCATTAACTGGGGTTATATTAAAACTATTCTATACTGGTAAATTTGATAAGATTTCTACAATAGCATATGTTTTAATGGGCTGGATTATTGTATTTGCCTTTAAACCTTTATTAAATAACTTTTCATTAGAAGGATTAGTATGGTTGGTTCTTGGTGGAATTGCATATACTATTGGTGCAATTTTTTATAGTATAAATAAATTACGTTTTAATCATGCTATTTTCCACATATTCGTTCTAATAGGTAGTTTTTGTCATTTTATATCGATCTATTTCTATGTCTAAATGTTAAAATGTCGAAATAATTAACACAAGTATGGCTTTTAAACGGATATACCTTTCGTTTTGTCCAAAAGTAGGAATTGCCTTGCTTTTTATTTATAATTATATGATATATTTGAACATACCATAAGCATAAGTAGGTTAAGTTCATGGTAGATTTGGGGCAAAAAAAGGTGAACATCTCTTGTTTACCTTTTTTTATGCCCTAAATTTAAATAGGGGTGGCGAGCCGTTTCTAAATCCGTATCAAATACTCTTATTTACCTTTTTTATCATCAAAATCCATAAAGAAACGTATTGAACATATCTTATATAAACATTAATGTTTAATTAGTTTTCGTAAGCTTTTCAAATTATTTTCTTTTTTAATAGATATGTTTATTGACAATTATTGTAAAATAGAAAAACCCCGCATAAGCGAGGTTTTAAATTGTTAATAAATGCTATTTATATATTATTTATTTGAAGCATATCTAGCCGACACTTCCTCCCAGTTAATTACATTAAAAAATGCTGTTACATAATCTGGTCTTCTGTTTTGGTAGTTTAAGTAATATGCATGTTCCCAAACATCCAACCCTAAAATTGGGTGTCCTCCACAACCAATTCCAGGCATAAGTGAATTATCTTGATTAGCTGTAGAACAAACTTCTACCTTACCCCCTTTTTGCACACAAAGCCATGCCCATCCAGATCCAAATCTGGTTTTGGCTGCTGCAGAAAACTTTTCCTTAAACGCTTCAAAACTTCCAAAAGCAGCATTAATAGCATCTGCTAATTCTCCACTTGGCTCTCCACCTCCATTAGGAGACATTACCTCCCAAAATAGACTATGGTTAAAAAATCCACCTCCATTATTTCTAACGGCATTGTTATTCATGTCAAGGTTTGTAAGAATCTCCTCAATAGATTTCCCCTTTAATTCTGTTCCTTCAATAGCGCCATTAAGATTATTGGTATATCCTTGGTGGTGCTTCCCATGATGAATCTCCATGGTTTTTGCATCTATATGTGGCTCTAATGCATCAAATGCATAGTTTAATTTTGGTAATGTAAATGACATATCTTTAGTTTTATGGATTAATAATTTATTTGTTTTTCAAAAGTACGCAATAATCATAATAAAAATATCAAGAACCATTATTTGAAACTTATACTGGTATAGATATTTCTAATATGTACTTTTCAAAAGAGGCAATTTAAGTATCTTAGCAGAAACACTTTTTTTGAAAAAAAACTCACCATTTATCATTTATGATGCCGCTGCTGGTAGTGGAAAAACCTTTACTCTTGTTAAAGAATATCTTAAAATAATTTTACAAGAAAAAACCTCAGGATATTACAAATATATTTTGGCAATTACTTTTACCAATAAAGCTGTTGCCGAAATGAAACAAAGGATTATTAGTAACCTGACTAACTTTTCTCTAACGACTTCTATAGAAAATCCTTCAGATATGGCTTTGCAAATAGTTGAAGAAACAGGCTTGAGTAATGCTGCTATTCAAGCAAAATCTAAAAAAATATTAAAACACATACTTCATCATTATTCGAGTTTTAGTGTAGAAACTATTGATAGTTTTAATCATAGAATTATAAGAACATTTGCACGAGATTTACACCTTTCAGGAAATTTTGAAGTCAGTTTAGATATTCCCAAATTAACTTCTGAAGCGGTAGACCAACTTCTTTCAAAAGCAGGAAATGATTCAAAAATTACTCAAGTTTTATTAGATTTTGCTTTAGAAAAAATTGATGATGATAAATCTTGGGACATATCTAAAGATATTGTAAAAACATCTGGTTTATTATTTAATGAAAACGATAGGGAGCAAATAGAAATGTTAAAAGAAAAGTCTCTGGATGACTTTATAAATTTCAGAAAACAATTAAAAGAAAAAAGAAAAGCTTTTGAAACTGAAATTTCAAAAAGTGCTGAAGATGTGCTACAAAAAATAACTTCTGAAGGAATATTACCTGAACAATTTTTAAGAAAAACACTTCCTAACCATTTCTTAAAAATCAAAGAAGGTAATTATGATGTCTATAAAAACAAACTTCAAGAAAATTTAGAGGCTGGAGGAAATACTTTGTATAAAGTGAAAACAGATATTGAAGTATCGTCTAAAATTGATGCAATCACTCCCTTTTTATTACATCAATATACTAAAATAAAATCTAAAGTTTTCCAGCTTCAGTTATTTGAAAGCTTACTAAAAAACATCAATCCGCTTTCGGTAATTAACCTTGTCAATCAAGAAATTAATACTATTAAGGAAGAGCAAAATATTTTGCCTATTACAGAATTTAATCAGCTTATTAATAAGGAGATAAAAAACCAACCCACTCCTTTTATCTACGAACGATTAGGGGAAAGATATCGGCATTATTTTATAGATGAATTTCAAGACACCTCCCTCCTTCAGTGGCAAAACATGATTCCATTAATTGACAATGCAATTTCGCAGAAATATCAAAATGGAAATCAAGGAAGTTTGTTATTGGTGGGGGATGCTAAACAATCTATTTATCGTTGGCGAGGAGGATTACCAGAACAGTTTATTGAACTTTGCAATGCTAAAAACCCATTTCATATAGAAAAAGAACTTCTACATTTACCAACTAATTATAGATCTTGTAAGGAGATTATTGATTTTAATAATGAGTTTTTCACTTTTACTGCGAACTATTTTGGAAACATTGATCATAAAAACCTTTATATTTCAGGAAATCAACAAAGTTCCACTAAGAAAAATGGAGGTTATGTGAAATTTGAATTTATTGACACAAAAAACAAACAAGAATCTCATGAAGTCTACGCAGAAAAAGTTCTTGAAACCATAAAAGAATTATTAAAAAATGGTTGTCGAGAAAAAGACATTTGCATTCTTACTCGTAAAAGAAAAGATGGAATCACTTTAGGGACATTTCTGTTAGAAAATGGAATTACAATTATTTCTTCCGAAACACTTTTATTACAACATTCTCCTGTAGTTCAGTTTTTAATAAACTGTTTGATTGTAAGTGTCTTTCCTGAAAATGAAGAAGTGAAAATTAATCTTTTAGAGTTTTTATACGAAAAGCTTTCGGTTCCTGAAGAAAAACACACTTTTTTCAGTGCCCTTTTAAAAACTTCCTTTGAGGAGTTTTCCAGCCTACTCGGCAACTATGGTATTGATTTCAGCTTTAATGAAATTCAGTCTTTATCCTTATATGACAGTTTCGAATACTGCATCCGAAAATTTAAACTAGATTCTGATGCAGATGCTTATTTAATAGGACTAATGGATTTAGTATACGAATATGAGCAAAAACCTAAAGCAAATAAGGTTGGGTTTCTAGAAGATTGGGAGCTTCAAAAAGAGAAGGCAGGAATACCAGTGAGCGAAAGCGCGGAAGGGGTTCAGTTAATGACGATTCATAAAGCAAAAGGATTGGAATTTCCTGTGGTTTTATTTCCTTATGCAGACCTTAATATATATGACGAGTTAGAACCTAAATCATGGTATCCTTTAAATGAAGAAGAGTTAGAGTTTAAAAAGTCGTTAGTCAACTTTAATAGTAACGTTCAAGAATATGGGGAAATTGGAAAGAAGATATACCAAAAGAGAAGGAATACTTTAGAACTTGACAATCTAAATTTATTGTATGTTACTTTAACAAGAGCAGAAGTGCAGCTTTATATTTTTTCGGAATTTCCTTCAAAAATTAAAGAAGGCAATCCTACAACCTTTAATCAATTTTTTGGTGAATTTTTAAAGCACAAAGGGCTTTGGGAAGAAGGTAAGGAAGTTTATGAAATAGGAATGCCACAACTACAACTTTCAAACAAAAAAGAAGACCAGATATCCTCTATTAATTCAAGGTTTATTTCTACTTCTCCGCAAGACCATAATCTCAACATAATTTCTAGGGATGCCCTTTTATGGGATACTGAAAAGGAAGAAGCAATAACCTCAGGAAACATATTGCACAATATAATGGAGAAAATAAAACATGAAGACGATTTGGATGTGGCTTTTAAAGATTTAGATAGTAATAATGAAATTACTAAAGAAGAAATACAGTCCTTAAAAGAAATGATATCGAATATTGTAAGCCATCCTAAATTGAATTCTTTTTTTAATTCTTCAGAAAAAGTGTTAAACGAAAAAAAAATCATCACTTCTCAGGGAGAAATTCATATTCCTGATCGATTAAATTTTCATAAGGACAATTCTGTAACTATTATTGACTATAAAACTGGAGCATTAAAAAATAGCCATAAAAGCCAAATTTCAAATTATGCAGCCGCTTTAAATGAGATGGGTTATTTGGTGTTAGAAAAAATACTTATCTATTGTTCTTCTGAAGGTATTTTGATAAATAAAGTTTAATTTTGTAATTGTTAAAACAAACACTATGTACGGTAATATAAAAGAACATCTTTCAAAAGAACTTCAAGATATAAAAGATAATGGGCTTTATAAAAAAGAACGCATAATTACCTCGCCTCAAGGAGCTGTTATAAAAATCTCGACAGGTGAAGAAGTAATTAATTTTTGTGCCAATAACTATTTAGGATTGTCTGATAATAAAGAGGTGATTCAAGCGGCAAAAGATGCTATGGATACTCATGGCTTCGGAATGTCTTCTGTACGGTTTATTTGTGGAACTCAAGATATCCATAAAGAGTTAGAAAGTAAAATAGCAACCTATTATAATACGGAAGATACTATTTTATATGCTGCTGCCTTTGATGCTAATGGAGGTGTTTTTGAACCTTTACTAGGAAAAGAAGATGCTATTATTTCAGATTCGTTAAACCATGCCTCCATTATTGATGGGGTTAGATTGTGTAAGGCTGCGCGTTATCGTTATAAAAATAGCGATATGGCGGATTTAGAAGAACAATTAATCGCAGCTAACAAAAATGGAGCTCGCCATAAAATTATTGTAACGGATGGTGTGTTTTCTATGGATGGTATTGTAGCACCTTTAGATAAAATATGTGATTTAGCCGATAAATATGATGCCTTAGTAATGATTGATGAATGTCATGCTGCTGGTTTTATAGGAGAAACTGGTAGAGGAACACTCGAAGAGAAAGGGGTTATGGATCGTGTTGATATTATTACTGGAACCCTTGGTAAAGCACTTGGTGGTGCAATGGGAGGATATACTACAGGGAAAAAAGAAATCATTGAAATTTTACGTCAACGATCTAGGCCATATTTGTTTTCAAATTCACTAGCTCCTGCCATAGTAGGTGCTTCTATAAAGGTTTTTGAGATATTATCTAATGACACGACACTTAGAGATAAATTAGAAAGAAACACCAATTATTTTAAGAAAGGTATGAAATCTGCAGGTTTTGATATTGTTGAAGGTGATTCAGCAATAGTTCCAGTAATGCTATACGATGCAAAGCTTTCGCAAACAATGGCTGATATGTTATTAGAAGAGGGAATTTATGTTATTGGGTTCTTTTTTCCAGTCGTTCCAAAAGATAAAGCAAGGATTAGAGTTCAACTTTCTGCAGCACATGAAGTTGAACATTTAGACAAAGCTATAGAGGCTTTTGTTAAAATTGGTAAAAAATTACAAATATTAAAAGGCTAAAAAGCTTAATTTCGGCAATAAAAGCAGGGTATTTGTAAAAAATTTAATAGATTTGTTTTTGTTAATATATTTTAACAACTTACTTTTGCCATTAATAACACTTAAAAATTAAACAATCAAATATGAAACATCTTAACATTTATTTAGTAGCCATACTCTTTTTAGTTGGAGTTGGTGTATCTAATGCTCAGGATCAAGACAATCCTTGGTCAATTGAACTTGGTGTAAACGCCGTAGATTTTTTCCCAACTGGAGCAGATAGCGGAAGATTTAGTGAAAGACATCCTGTTTCCAATGAACAACAAATTGGTGATATCTTTCAAGAATATTTTAACGTAAATGATCACTGGAACATGGTTCCTTCTGTATCTGAATTAAAAATTGGTAGATATTTAGGTGATGGATGGGTTTTTGTAGCTGTTGGTTCTATAAACAGTATAGACAAAGTTGGTGATGGGGAAGTTAGAGACTTAGCATATATAGCTGCAGATGGTGAAATAAACTATCACTTTAGAGAATTACTTAATGGTAGCTGGTTTGCTCCTTACATAGGTGTAGGTGGTGGATATACTTGGTTAGATGATATAGGTTTTGGTACCGCTAATGGATTAGTTGGTATTGATTTTTGGTTAGCTGAAAACGTTGCTTTCACAGCTCAATCAACATATAAACATGCTTTCGAAGATAATTATGGACAAACTCACTTCCAACACAATATGGGTGTTAAATTTAAGTTTGGAGGAAAAGATACAGATGGTGATGGAATCTACGATTACGAAGATGAATGTCCAGAAACTCCTGGTTTACCAGAATTTAATGGTTGTCCTGATACAGATGGTGATGGTATAGAAGATAGAAATGACGAATGTCCAAATACTCCTGGTTTACCAGAATTTAACGGATGTCCTGATACAGATGGTGATGGTATCCCTGATCATTTAGACGCTTGTCCTAATACTCCTGGTTTAGCAGAATACAATGGTTGTCCTGATACGGATGGTGATGGTATCCCTGATAACGAAGATGACTGTCCAGAAACTCCTGGTCCAAAAGAAAACAATGGATGTCCTTGGCCTGATAGAGATGGTGATGGTGTTCCAGATAAAGATGATTTATGTCCAGACCTTGCAGGTACAGTAGCTAACAATGGTTGTCCTGAAGTAACTGAAGCAGTTAAAAAAGCATTAAATTCTTATGCTAAAACGATTTTATTTGATACTGGAAAAGCATCTATTAAAGATCAATCTGCTGGCGTATTAAATGACATTATTGGTATTATGAAAGAATACCCTAATGCTAAATTTGTAATAGAAGGACATACGGATAGTGTAGGTAGTGAAAAACTAAACATGAAGTTGTCTAAAGATAGAGCAGAATCTGTTGAAAATTACCTACAAGATAATGGTATAGACGATGATAGATTAACTCATCAAGGATTTGGTGAAGACAGACCTCTTGACTCTAATAAGACAAGAGAAGGAAGAGCTAACAACCGTAGAGTTGAAATCAGCCTTAATAAAAACTAATATTAGTAATTACAATTAATATTTATTAGAAAACGTCTCGTTAATAGCGAGACGTTTTTTATTTTTATATGATGCTAACATTTCTCGAAGAAACAATTAATCATATAAAGGAAAATAACTTAGACCTTTCTACTTTTACTTTTATCTTACCTAGTAAAAGGGCTGGAGGGTTTTTATTAAATTACCTAAAAAACGATGCGACAAATACTACGTTCGCACCTAAAATTATAAGTATAGAAGAGTTTATTGAAGAACTTTCTGGCTTAAAAATTATCAATCAAACAGAGTTGCTTTTTAAAAGCTATGAAGTTTATATTAACACGTCTTCACAAAAGGAAAAAGATGATTTTGATATATATAGTTCTTGGGCTACTACATTGATTAATGATTTTAATGAAATTGATAGATATCTAATCCCTCCTACACCTTTTTTTAATTATTTAAGCAGCATTCAAGATGTAAATCATTGGTATGTAAAAAAGGAAAAAACAAAACTCATAGAATCCTATTTGTCTTTTTGGGAAAGTCTTCAGGGTTTTTATGAAAAATTATGTGATACATTATTAAAAGACAATTTAGGCTATCAAGGAATGGTCTACCGAAAAGCTGCAGAAAATGTAATAAATTATAATACTTCTAACATAGAAAACAAGCACATATTTATTGGTTTTAATGCATTAAATAATGCGGAACAAACCATAATTCAAGAATTATTAGAGAGAGGAAACTCTGAAATTTATTGGGATACAGATGCCCACTTTTACTATGATGATAAACATAGCGCTTCTTATTTCTTAAGAAGATATGGCTCTGAATGGAATTATTTTAAAAATAAAAGTCCTGAATTTATAAGTTCTAATTTTATAAAAGAAAAAAAAATTAATATTGTTGAAGCTCAGAAAAATATAGGCCAAGCAAAATTTATTGGTCAAACACTAATTAAATTATCCAATGAAGAACTAAATAGTACAGCAGTTGTTTTAGCAGATGAAAATTTATTAGTCCCTTTATTACAATCCCTCCCAGAAAACATTATTAATGTAAATATAACTATGGGGGTTTCGCTCAAGTCATTCCCTGCCGTTACTTTTTTCGAATTGCTTTTATCTTTACATTTACAATCGAGTTCTACCTATTACCACAAAAATGTACTTTCAATATTGAACCATCCCTTAGCTTCAAAGTTATTGCCAAATTCTAGGGAGATTATTGATAATATATCAAAAGGAAACCTCACACATATTTCTTTGTCAAACCTTTTAGGTTTTAATAAAAAATCAGATGACAACATATTAAACCTTCTGTTTGGCGATTGGGAAAACAAAAGTACTAAGGCACTTCTTTCTTGCTTAAAGCTTTTATTACAGCTAAAGTCTATGGAAACTATTTCGAAAATTGATCGGATAGTTTATTATCAGTTATATTCTGTTTTTCAAAATATTGACAAATTAAATACTAAGTTTAAATACCTAAAATCCGTAAAAACTGTTCAGAATTTATTTTCAGAATTAATAACAACTACAACTTTAGATTTTAAAGGAGACGCTTATAATGGATTACAAATTATGGGGGTTCTTGAATCTAGAGTTTTGGACTTTGAAAATTTAATTGTTTCTTCAGTAAATGAGGGTACTTTCCCTTCCGGAAAATCTAATGCTTCCTTTATAACTTATGATTTAAAACAGCAATTTGGACTACCTACCTACACCGAAAAAGATGCAATATACACGTACCACTTTTATAGGCTATTGCATCGTGCTAAAAATATTACATTGCTATATAACAATTTTTCAGATGGTTTAAATACAGGTGAAAAAAGCAGGTTTATTTCACAATTAGAAATAGAAAAAATTCCAGGGCATAGGATCAAAAAATCTGTTATCAACTCTATTGTTAACACTAACTCTTCAAAGTTAAAGACGGTTTTAAAAACGGATGCAGTTATTAATCGTCTTAAAGAAATTGCCAATTATGGGTTTTCTCCTTCCGCATTAACCTCCTATATCCGGAATCCTATTGATTTTTATTATCAAAAAATTCTAAAGATCAATGAATTTAATGAAGTTGAAGAAACAGTTGCAGCTAATACTTTAGGAACCATTGTTCATGATACATTAGAAGTGTTTTATAAGCCTTTAGAGGGTGGTTTTCTTTCTAAGGACATCTTGCTTAAAATGCAACTAAAAATCGATGAAGAAGTAAGGAAACAGTTTGTTGAAACCTTTAAAGACGGTGACTTTTCTAAAGGAAAAAATCTTATCATTTTTGAAGTTGCTAAACGGTTTATATTAAATTTTATCAATTATGAACTTTCAGAAATAAAAAAAGGAAATCAAATAAAAATTGTAGCAATTGAAAGTGAATTAGTGATAGATCTTCCTATTAAAGAACTTAACTTTCCTGTTAAGATTAAAGGGAAAGTAGATCGTGTTGATGAGTTTAATAATAGATTGCGTATTATAGATTATAAAACTGGCCTTGTGAAACAAACCGATCTAAATTTAGTAGAATGGAGTGATGTTTCTACAGATTACAAATTTGCAAAGATATTTCAGGTATTAACATATTCCCTTATGCTTAATGATATTTTTTCCATAGAGGATGCGCAAGCAGGTATTGTTTCATTTAAGAATCTAAAAGAGGGCTTCCTAGATTTTGGGAAAAAAGAAAAGTCTGGGGATCGGCAAAGAAATACAAATATTACAAAAGCAGTTTTGGAGGAGTATTCAGTCGAATTAAAAAAATTAATTATAGAAATTTGTAATCCAAAATTTCCTTTTACAGAAAAAGAAATATAATATGGTATTAGAACAAAACTTCGTATTAACTAGATCTAATGATAAACCAATTCTTTATGATGTTAGTTATATACCAACCAAAACTCAAAAACCAATTGTCATTTTTTGTCATGGATACAAAGGATTTAAGGATTGGGGAGCTTGGCATTTAGTCGCAGAGTCTTTTGCAAAAGAAGGCTATTTCTTTTTGAAGTTTAATTTTTCTCACAATGGAGGTACTCCAGAACAGCTTATAGATTTTCCGGATTTAAAAGCTTTTGGTCAAAATAACTTTACTAAAGAGCTTAGTGATTTAGAAAATATAATTTCATTATTATCATCCAATAATGAGTTTGAAAAAGAGATTGATACCAAAAACATTTCATTAATTGGCCATAGTCGTGGAAGTGGAATTGTTCTTATAAAAGCAGAAGAAAATCCAATAATTAACAATGTGGTTACTTGGGCGGGAGTATGTGATTTTAAGATTCGTTTTCAAGAAAATTCTGAAACTTTTAAACAATGGGAGAAAACAGGAGTTACTTATGTTGAAAACGGAAGAACTAAACAACAAATGCCACATGAATTTCAGTTTTATAAAGACTTTAAAAAAAATGAAGATAGACTTACTATAAGACGTGCTGTAGAAAATCTAAATGCTCACCAACTCATTATTCATGGTTCTGAAGATACTTCTGTAACATTATTAGAAGCTCAACGTTTACATCAATGGAATTCTAAAAGTATCCTTGAAATAATTGAAAATGCAGATCATGTATTTGGCGCTAGCCACCCTTGGTCTAAAACCGAATTACCAACAGATTTAAACAAAGTGATTAAGCAAACAGTTGCTTTTATAAAAAATTAACTACAAACTAACTTGAAGATTGTCTTCCTTTTAATCTAACCTCAATTTTACGTTTAATGATAGTTAGACGTTTCATTAGATCCATAAGATCGGGATCTTTATTTTCTTTATAGATATCATTAATACCTAAGATAAGTGCCTTAACTTCTCTAGAAGCAACAATTCTGTCACTTGTAGTTTGAAAAGAAAGTTTTCTTTTCTCAAATTCTAAGGCTTTATCAATAATTTCCATATAATAATTGTTTAATTGTATAAGTTGTTGATTTGTGCAAATATAAACATGTAACTATTTTTGTTTCGAAAAAAAACAATATTTATTTTCTAATTATCTACTAAACTTTTTTATATATCAAAAATCACAATATAATGTTTTTTTATGAAACACTGATATATTAAAAAAGGATATTAACATATTGACTTATAATAAAATTTATGTTAACGTTACCTGTATTTCATCGAATATTTTTACTGTATGTCGTTTTATTTGTGATATTAGCAATACTTAAATAACAATTTTTAATTTAATTTTTAAACATTAGATTATGGAACTTACTATTAAACAACCTACTATTTTAAAAAAAGAAAAAGCTACAAACGGTAAAATAATTCAATTTTTTAGTGCCGAAGGTGTAAAAAAAGTTTTTGATGTACATCAATACAGCAAAACAGGAACAATATTTTTTAAAAGAAAAAAGAAAAAACCAATAGTCTTTTGTGCAGTTGAATATTAGTTTACTAACTAAATTAATAAAAGCAGTTATAAATTTATAACTGCTTTTTTTTGGTGGAGCATATCGGATTCGAACCGATGACCTCTACGCTGCCAGCGTAGCGCTCTAGCCAGCTGAGCTAATGCCCCTCTTAATTTTGAATACCGCTTAAAATCAGTAAAGGTTTGCTCGTATGAAAATCTCGTTTTAATACGATGTTCTTTTCCCATAATTTTTTAAAGAAACCTCTTTTTCTTCGTATTACACACAGCATATCTGGGTTGTGCGATTGAAAATGTTCTAATACCCCTTGAAAAGTAGTCCCGTTTTCTGTAGTGGTCAAAGAACTTTTAATTTCTAATAATTCTTTATCGATTTTTTTATTCTCTTCTGTAGTTTCAGGTGTGATAACTTGTAATAAATTGATCTTAGATTTAAATAAAGAAATCATATTATGTAATGGCTCTAATACATTTTCTTTTTCAAAATGACCATTTTTAAATGCCACTAATATGGAATCAAATTTTCTAAATAAATAATCCTTAGGTACAATTAACAAAGGAATTTCTGTTTGCTTTACTATTTTTCCAGTAATGTTACCAAGGTAAACTTCGCTTTTAATTTCAATACTTTGTGGAGAAACAACTATTAAGTCAATATTAAACTGTTTGGAAACTCTTATTATTCCTTCAAATGGATTCCCTTTAATTGGTTTTGCAATTACCTCAACTCCAATAGTATTTACAGCGCTTATAACTTCCTCTAATTGCTTTTCATTTTCATCAATCATTAATTGATTGACTTTGGTAAGTCCTCCTACTCTAGAAAATTCTTTATAAATATTTATTAAATAAACCTTTCCTCCACTCATGGAAGCAAAGTTTACTGCGTATTTTAAATTGTTTATTCCATTTTCGGTAGAACCAACTGGTACAAGTATGTTTTTCATATTTCGAAATTTGTAACTTTGGCAAAAATACATTGAATAAATGATTCGTAAAGCAAAAAAAAAGGAAATACAACAAATCCTAATCATAACAAGAGCATGTGGACAACAAATGAAGTCGCAAAATATCATTCAATGGAACGAAAACTATCCTTCTATAAAAGCATTTAATAAGGATCTGAAACGCAAAGAGTTGTTTGTTTTAATTTCAGAAGAATACATTGTAGGCTGTATAACCATTACCCCAAAAATAGATAAAGAATACCTCCCAATAAATTGGCTAACTTCTAATGAGAACAATCTATATATTCATCGATTGGCCATTCATCCCAATTTTCAAGGAAAAGGATTTGCACAAACCTTAATGGATTTTGCTGAAAATTTTGCTCTGGAGAATAACTATAGCTCTATTCGATTGGATACCTTTAGTGGAAATGAAAGAAACCAAAAATTTTATGAACTTCGAGGATACAAAAAATTAGGGGAAGTTTATTTTCCAAATCAAAGTGAAGATCCATTTTATTGTTATGAGTTGCTATGCAAAAAATAGACATTTCGTTTAAACGCATACAACAACTTGCGTTGCCAGCTATAATTGCAGGAATTGCTGAGCCTGTATTGTCTTCCACAGATGCTGCTGTTGTAGGTAATATTTCTGAATACGGCACAGAATCCCTTGCCGCAGTTGGTATTGTAGGTACATTTCTATCTACTATCATTTGGATTTTAGCACAGACCCGTAGTGCTATTTCGGCCATTGTATCTCAAAATCTTGGTGCTGGAAAATATGAGAGCCTTAAAAGTTTTCCTGCACAGGCTATTCTTTTTAATGTTATCTTGAGTTTCATTCTCTTGTTTTCCACTTACTTTTTTATTGAAGAAATTTTTGTTTTTCTTCGTGCAGAAGGGAAAATTTTAGAATATAGTATTGATTACTATTATATCCGTGTTTGGGGCTTTCCACTTACCCTTTTTACTTTTGCTGTTTTTGGAATTTTTAGAGGGCTTCAAAATACTTTTTGGCCAATGATCATTGCAGCTTTAGGGGCACTAATTAACATTGGTCTCGACTTTATTCTTGTTTATGGAGTGGATGGAATTGTAGAACCCATGGGTGTAAAAGGAGCAGCTTGGGCTAGTTTATTTTCCCAATTTATTATGGCCATTCTCGCTTTCGTTTTTTTATTGGTAAAAACAGACGTTTCTTTAAAAATTAAAAAGAAAATTCACCCCGAAATAAAACGATTGGTAAATATGAGTTTTAACTTATTTATTAGATCGGTTGCATTAAACATTGCTTTACTAATGGCTGTAAGGGAAGCAACAACTCTTGGCAAAGAATACATTGCAGCACATACAATAGCTATCAATCTTTGGTTGTTTTCAGCATTCTTTATCGATGGTTATGGTGCCGCAGGAAATATTTTAGGCGGAAGATTATTAGGAGCAAAAAAATATAAAAAACTATGGATATTAACCAAACGTGTAAATAGTTATAACCTTATGGTAAGCCTATTATTAATTTTATTAGGGGTTCTTTTTTATAATCAATTAGGCCTTTTATTTAATAAAGATGCTTTGGTTTTAACTACTTTCTATGGTGTCTTTTTTATTGTTCTTATTTCACAGCCCTTCAATGCGCTAGGCTTTACATTAGACGCTATTTTTAAAGGTCTAGGGGAAATGAAATATTTAAGAAATGTGTTAATTTCTTCCACCTTATTCGGATTTATACCCACTTTACTTATTTGTAATTACTTCGATTTAAAATTAAAAGGAATTTGGATTTCCTTAGTCGTTTGGATTGGATTTAGAGCGATCGCACTTATTATTAAATATAAAAATAAATATTATCCTTTAGCCAAATCAGATATCAGCCCCTTGAAAATATAAGTGTGCAGGTAATAACTTATCTTTGCAAACTAAATTAAAAGTATGAGTACGATTAGAATTACCAAGCAATTTTCTTTCGAAACAGGACACGCGCTTTATGGATATGATGGGAAATGCAGAAATGTACATGGACATAGTTACAAATTACATGTTACCGTAATAGGAACTCCTATTTCAGATAGCAACCATGTAAAATTTGGGATGGTAATCGATTTCAGTGATCTTAAAAAAATTGTGAAATCGAAAATTGTAGATGTTTTTGATCATGCAACCGTTTTTAATAAAAACACACCTCATATTGAATTGGCAAAAGAATTGAAAGATCGTGGACACAGCGTTTTACTAGTAGATTATCAACCTACCAGCGAAATGATGATAATCGATTTTGCTCAAACGATAAGTAAAGAATTACCCTCACATATAAAATTACATTCTCTCAAACTTCAGGAAACAGATAGTAGTTATGCACAATGGTTTGCGTCAGATAACTAAAACGCAATCCTAAACTTCTACAAATTCTCTTTTTACTATATTTAACCCATGCAAATTCCAACAGGAAAAAAAATTTATTTCTCAAGCGATAATCATTTAGGAGCTCCTACCACCGAGGAAAGTCTCCCAAGGGAAAAAAAGTTTATACAATGGCTTGATGAAGTAAA
>CAJXYJ010000059.1 GCA_913063255.1 uncultured Flavobacteriales bacterium
ATCTGCATTCATAATCCAAATTTCTGGATGCCAATTTTTTTCCGAATCCCAATATTCTCTTGCAAAAACAATTTTTGTTCCATCAGGTGACCATGCTGGTGAATTATCCCATTTGTTTTTTTCATGAGTTAAACGCTGCCAATTGGTGCCATCACTATTCATGGTATGAATAGACCATGTTTTTCTTTCATCATATTTGTGATAAAAAGCAAATTGTTTTCCGTCAGGAGACCAAGCTAAGTAGCCCCCTTTCGCATTTGTACTTTTAATAGTTGATTTACCTTGGGTATCCCCTAAATAAATTTCTACATTACCAGTTTCCCTTGAATTATAAGCAATTGTATAGGAAGTTGATTTGGTTTTTTTATTGTTCTTGGGTCTGAGATTCTCAATAACCTGAGCATCCACCCAATAAGGCTTTCCTTCCCAATACGTACTTCCATCTTCTTTAAGTTTCTCCTCTCCCCTTGAAAAAAACAGATATTTTCCATCGAGAGACACATGCGCTCCACTTTCTTGGAGTTCTGTGTTTATTTCAGCTCCCATGTTAATTGCTGGTACCCAAGAACCATCATTTTGTCGAAAACTAATATAGAGATCAGATCCACCATATCCGTCTTCTCTTACAACATCCCATAACAAATAGGATTCATCGGGAGCAATGTGTGGGTGGGCAATCCATGTTCCGGTGTTAATCTCGGTACCCATTTTTTGACGAGGTTCATATTTGCCGTCTATAATGCGAGAATAACTGATAGCACCTACAGTATCAGGGCTTTTATATTGATCAAAGAAAGAAGTTCCATGGTCTGAAAACGATATCCCCATGATATGCATGTCTGTAAAAGGGGCACCAAGACTTTTGAGTTCCGACCAACCCCTATCGGTTCTATCCCTATATTTATTTCCACGGTATATAGTATCTCCTCCCTTAGAGTATCTGGGCCATTTTAGTTCGGTTTCAGATTCGTTCCCCCAACTCCCATTTTCATATCGTATCACAAAAAATGTACGTTCTTTATATTTCCCATTTTTCCTAGTGAAATAGAACTCCTTCATATCTGGTGAAAAGGTACCACCTTCAAAAAGTCCTTCTGGAGAAACAATGGCAGGAACAAAAGGTTGAGGAATTACCCCCGGTGGCTTTTCTCCAAAATAGCGATCTTCTAAGGCTGGTAATTTATCTTGGCTATCACTATGGTTACCAATATTTAAGGTAACAAAGGCAGGTAGGATGGTTTTTGAAACCTGATCCATTATTGTTGAATCTTCCCGATCATGACCAGTGATTACAATAATTAAGTCAAGCGCTTTAATCGTTATAATACGGTTTCCACCAGCCCCCCAAGCAATATTGACATCATAGCTTTTATCTCCGACTGTCATATTAGTTTGATACCATAAATAGCCATAGAAAAAGGTTTCGGGTTGCCAATCTTCATTGGGCTGAGTAATAGCACTCGTGGCCTTAGCTAAATAATCTGTTGAAAGGAGTTGTTCACCATTCCATTGTCCTTTATTGATGACCAATGCTCCTAATTTGAGCATATCGCGAGACGTCAAGCTTGCGCCACTATCCGCTGATGGCAAGCCACTGAGGTCATTTCTCCAGCTGTAATTATGGATCCCTAGCTTTTCGAGCAGTTCGTTTTTAATAAAATCTTTAGCTGATCCTGGTACAACAGCATCAAGCACTTGCATGGCCATAATCGGGTCGTTGCCTCGGTACTTATAACTCTGAGACTCGGAGGTAACAGGTTCACTAAGCTTAAGAAAAGCTTGAATCTGCTCTATGCCTTTAAACTGTTCGGGATTTTCCCTGAATTTAGTAATCTCCTCATCACTGAAGCGAAGCCCAGAGCTCATCGTCATCGCCTGGTGAAGGGTGATCTTTTCTACACCTTTTACAAATTTTGTTGGGTCTAGGTCTTTGAGAAAGCTGACTAGAGGCTTGTCTAAATCGGCCATAGTTAGATAACCCAACTGGATAGCACGGCCAAGCACCAAGCCAGTGTAGGACTTAGTCGCTGAAGCTTGAAAGTGAGGTAGATTGATGCGACCGCGCTTATAATAGGATTCAAATAGCAACTTACCCTTATGGGTGATAAGCATGCTGTCGTAGTCACCGTAGGTACTGTCAGCGATTTTTTGAGCCAGTTTGACAATCATGTCTTTATTACCACCATCAACGCCTAATTCGCCAACTACAATACCGTCGTTTCTGTCAGTCGGTGTTGCATCGATAAAGGCTTCTTTTAGATAAGGAATATCCCAGAATGAGCCCGTGGCTTCGGCGGCTGTAGCCTCCGGTGCGAAGCTATCACTCTGTTGGGCAAAGCTACTATTTGTAAGTATAAGAAGCATTAAAAGTAGTAGGCCTGTTTTGTTTTTCATAGTTTTTAGTTTTTATAACACCTTGATTTCATTTCTGTTAACATCTGCAATCTTTATTACATAAAAGTTGGACACCTTTAATTAAAGGTTGGGTAAAAGTAGATTATAATGTATGTTTAATAACTTAAACAGGATAAACACGACTATTAAATGATGAAATCATTTCGTCATTGATATACCGCTTTTGTAAAGAAATTAGGGAAATTTGCAGGTATCGATAGTATCTTTGTTAAATATTTAATAAAAGCGTTTATGATTAAAAAGTCTTTGAAGCATACCATACTCATTAATATAGGAGCCTTTTTATTGGTAGCCATACTTGAACTATTGAGTGGATGGTTAATCATAGATAAATTTGATACTAATTATTCTTTTTATATATGGGGACTTAGTTATGCAGCTTTTATTATGGGTATCATTTGGATAAATCATTTTGTTTTAATTCCTTTTTTCTTAGATAAAAGACGGTATTTTTTATATGTTATACTACTCATTGGGAGCATAATTATTGCCGCAAGTTTAAAAGGAAATTCGCTAAGTTGGCCTAGTGTTTCTAAATTCTTTTTCTTTTTTATGTATACGACCGGTACTGGTATGGCTGCCTTTTTTTTAAGAAGAAATATGATCATCCAAAGAGAAAATGTTGAGAAAGAAAAATTACAAAAAGAGTTAGAGCTTGCCTATTTAAAAGAGCAGGTGAATCCTCATTTTTTATTTAACTCCTTAAATAGTATTTATTCACTAGCCAGACAGCAATCGCCAGAAACTCCTGATCTTGTAATGCAGCTCTCAGAATTAATGAGGTATCAATTAGAGAGCTCTAAAAAAGACAGCGTTTTATTAAAAGAAGAGATAGAATTTATAGAAAACTATTTGTTATTGGAAGAAAAGAGATTGAGTAAACGCTGTACTGTAGAATTTTTAATTGATGGAGATTTGTTGGACTTACGAATTGCTCCTATGTTGTTAATTCCATTTGTTGAAAATGCGATTAAACATGGTGCCCAAAGTACCAATGAACTGAGTACCATTGATATTTCTGTGGCTATAAAAAACAGCACTCTTCATTTTTGTGTGGTGAATTCAAAGCCTCCCATGGTTGCTGCATCTAAAAGAAAAGGTTTGGGTCTTGAAAACGTGAGAAGACGTTTAAATCTATTATTTCCTAATTCTCACGGATTAGAAATTGATGATAAAGAAAAAACATATCATGTAAATTTATCTATTGATTTAACAGTTTCAAAACTAAAAAAAACAGTTCATGGTTAAAATTGGTATCGTAGATGATGAAATACTAGCACGTAAAGTGATAGAAGAGTATTGTTCTAAAATTGACAGCTTAGAACTAGTATTAAGTACGGGGAATCCGCTTGAATTCATCAATTTCACTCAGAAAAATAAAGTGGATCTCATCTTTCTAGATATAGAAATGCCAGAACTTAATGGCATGGAAATTTTGCGTTCTATGATAAATCCACCAAAAGTTATTTTGACTACGGCTTATTCTGAGTATGCATTAGAAAGTTATAATTATGGTGTTGTAGATTATTTATTGAAACCTATAAAATTTGAGCGCTTTTTGAAAGCAATAAACAAAGTTTCAACCTCCATAATAACACAACCTAAAAAAAATAGCGGAAGTGAAGAACTTCAAATAAAACATGATGGCATGCCTGTTAATATTTCATTTGCATCAATTCTGTATATTCAGAGTTTTGGAAATTACTTGAAAATATTTACAGATTCAAGAATGTACCTTATCCCCGAAACGCTTATTAATATTACTACCTTATTATCTGAGAATTTCCAACGCACACATAAATCATACATTACCAATTTGGATAGAGTTACAAAGGCAACCAGAACCTATTTGTTAATTGAAAATAATAAAGTCCCAATAAGTGCTATGTATAAGGTTATAGTTTTTAAAAAATTAGAAGTTTTAGCAAAATTATAAAATAGTTAATTTCTATTTTATACAAATTATACTTCCCTCCTATGTCGCTGGGTAAAAAAGTTCTCTATTAACAGTCCAGAAATGTTTAATTACTCTAATGGTCTAATTTTCTTCTAATAAAGCAATTTTATTTGTTTCCCCTTTAAAGCTATAAATATTTTTCAGTTTTTTAGCAAAATCCTTATTCTGGGGTTGTGACTTTACAATATTTTCCAAATATGGAATCACTTCATCGTATAGATTGTTACGTTTTAGTTTCAATTCTTTATAACGTAAATCATCAGCTTTAGAAGCGCCTAATTCATTCATTTCATTATTTATAACTTTGTCTTGTTCTAAGAGTAATAGGGATAGGTTTATATTGGCATTGATATAGTTAGGATCTATTTCTAAGGCTTTTTTATAATAATTCTTTGCCCTATCAAGGTCGTTGTTTTGTGCACTGGTTACAGCAGAATTATAATATAGGTTTGGGTCATTAGGAGTTTCTTTGATAAGTTGATCTACAACAGCATTATATTTATCATGGGCATCTAATTGTAAATAAAGTTGGGAAACCTGTTTCAATAGCATCTTGTTTTCAGACATTTTAGTCAAAGTTCTATCAATAATAGCCACCGCTGCATTTTTTTTATCAAGAGAGATAGAAGCCACAGTTATACCTCGCAATATTTCGGGTAGTTTGCTTTGGCTAGTCATAATTTCAGGGTTTTTATACAAACCATCTGCTATAGCTATATTTCGCTTTGTTATCGAAGAAAACCCCACTTTTTTATTAGTGGCCACATTAGTAGCTACATATTGTGTCTTGGCATTAGTATATCCCATTATAATTAAATTATTATAGGATTTGTAAGCATCATCATACTCTTTGGCTAGTAAATGAGATCGAGCAGCTTTAAGCAGGTGAATAGTATCTTGCGTAGATTCATAGGATTTTTTATAAAGTGTAGCGGCATCTGAATAATTCTTATTTTCAAACTCGCGACCTGCTATACTTGCTGAAAAGCTATTAATTTTTAAATTAATTTCTGAAATTCTAACTTGAAGTGATGAAGTAAGCTCATATTTATTTGCCTTATTTATGGATTGAGAAATTAACTCTATTTGTTTTACATCTAATTGTTTTTCAGCCAGCTGTAATTCGGCCTCTACCACATAATATTCTGCACGTGTTTTATTATCTGCTGCTGCAAAAATTCTTTTTGCTTGTCGTAAATAAGAAGTGGCACTAACTAAATTTCCAGCTTTTACTTCCTGATGGGCTTTTTTAATTTCCTTTTTTTGCGCTCTAAGAGCGGGGATTGTCATTAACAATACGACTAAGATTACAATTCTTTTCATGGGGGCATCATTTAAAAAATTAGCTAAAAATTGTTTAATACTCTATAGCTAATATTATAACTATAAGTATTTTACTACTAAAATACACCTTTTATCTGATTAAAGCAACATTTTATCGATTTATTGTGCTTAATAATGATTTTATGTTAGGCTCCATTCACAATAATTAATACCATTTTATACAGATGCCTATCTGTGTGCTGGCATTACGTTTCCATTCTACAATCGATATTTCTACTAGAACAATACAGGCAAACTTAGTAAGTAAGTCGTCGAATAAAGAAAGTTTACTCGTTAAGCAATATTTCTTTTACAGCCCGCTCATATTTTATTGAATTGCTTGCTTTTTTTATCTTTTTATAGGTTTTTTGTGGATTAGAAAAAGATTGCGAAAAGTATTCCCAAAAGCCTAGCATTTTCATTTTTATAGGTGTTGGACCAGATAAAGCAGCGTCGTATTGTTGGTAAATTTCGTTATGAAAAGCTTCAAATAATTCCCAACGATTTTTAGGATATTCCGTAGTATTGTTCTTTATCATAGCAGGTAAAAACGGATCTGCAATTAAACCACGACCAATCATAAAATGATGGATACTTGGGAAACGCTCTTGCATTTTTTTAAACTGTTCTACACTAGTAATATCACCGTTATAATAAAGTTTGTGTTTTGCGACGTCTATGCATTTTTGAAAGGCCTCTAAATCTACGCCACCTTTGTACAATTGTTTTCCAATACGTGCATGTATAGCAATGTTTTTTAGTGGATATTTATCTAAAATAGGAAAAGTGTGTAGTATTTCTTGACTGTTTTCATAGCCCAATCTCATCTTCATAGAGACTAAAATATCAGTTTCATTGTGGACCCGATGCAAAATAGATTCTATTTTATTTGGATCACATATTAAACCGGACCCCATTCCACGATTGGTAACCATTGGATATGGACAGCCTAAATTCCAATTAAGTTCTTTATAACCCAATTGTTGTACGTATTTAACAACAAATAAAAACTCATGGACATCATTTGTCATTACTTGTGGTATTACTTCTAATGTAGTATTATGTTCTGGCAATAAATCGCGCTCGTAGGAAGATTTTATTTTCAGTTTACCATTTAAACGTATATATGGGGCGTAAAAAGTATCGATACCTCCAAAATATTTATTTTGTGCATTCCTAAAACGAAAATCGGTAAAACCTTGTAAAGGTGAAGATAGAAGAGTAAAACTCATAGTTTATGCTTGGGGCAAATATAAGCGAATAGTTTTTTGTTTTATTTTTTACTTTCTGTTTAAGATTGTTTTTTAAATTTATAGTGAATAAGTATTGCTCGATATAAAAAAATAATTGCGCCCATTTATAGTAGTATATTTGCACAAATTATTATAAATACTAGAACAAAATTATCTCTTTAAAACTTATGCCCTTTAAAAAATTAAATCCTGATATAAAAGAGACCCTAGAGAAACTAGAGATAACAACTCCTACTCCTTTTCAGACTAAAAGTATCCCTATTATAAAAAGTGGTGCTAATGTATTTTGTACAGCTCCAAAACATAGTGGAAAAACAACCACCTTGATAATTACTACTTTACAAAAATTAAAATGTGAGGCAGCTGGAAATGCCCCAAGGGCTGTAGTTCTTGTAGAAAATAAGGAAAGAGCCTTGGAGTTATATGATGCTTTTTTAAGATATACTAAATATAATTCCTTACGAGTTTATGTAGGCCATGAACAGCTTCATATTGATTTGCAAAAATCAGAAATATTTGAAGGTATAGACATTCTTATTTCCACGCCCAAGACCATGAACCAATTGTTCTTATTTAATGGCGTAAGCACTTCTCAATTAAAGATATTTAGTATTGATGACGCTGAGTTTCTAGTTCAAAAATCATCCTATACTGCATTGATGTCGATTACTCAAAGTATTAAAAAATGTCAGTATGTGCTTTATTCAGAAAAAATGCACCCAATCCTTATACGCTTTAAATCTCACTTTATGGAATACTCTAAAACAGTATCTGTTTAGGAGTAGCGATGATATATCACCAAATACGAAGACACAATGATACCTAAACTACATTATATATCCCAAGGAAATTCCCCAAAAGAGCATCTGGATAACATTCAAAATGCTTGTACAGCTGGTGCAGAATTAGTACGATTGGATTTAAAAGAAGTTTTAGAAAAAGAAATTTTAAAAATAGCCAAAGAAGCTAGAGAAATTACATCACAATTTCAGACCAGATTACTAATTAGCAATCATTATAAAACAGCAAAAGAGGTGAAAGCTGATGGGGTACATTTAACTAAAACAGACCCCTGCCCTACTACTGTTAGAGATTATTTATATCCTTGGCAAATTATTGGCACAACTGCCAATACCTTGCAAGATTGTGAAACATTAATTGAAAAAGAAGTCGATTATATTAGCTTAGCTCCCTTTAGATTATCAATAAGCAAAGACTTTTTAGGTACAATTTTAGGCTTAAACGGTTATACTGCAATTATAGAAGCCTTAAAAACCGAAACACCAATCCTTGGTGCTGGAGGTATCACCACAGAGGATGTTACAGCCATATTAAAAACGGGGGTTTCTGGAATAGCAGTTTCCGGAGAAATTACCAGGGATTTTAATACGATAAAAACATTTAATCAATTACTAAATGCTTCTTCTACAGCCGAGCAGCGTTATACACTTAAATAAAATTGAAACGATTTTAAGCAAAGTTCACACTCTTCTATGCCTCTTCTAAAATACGCTTAGATTTTCTGTAAGTAGCCTTTGGATAAATACTACGTTTCGCAAAACGATTTAGATTTCCGGCATTGATCATTTTTTGATACACCTTTTTAGTGATCCCAAAATATTCATAGGTAGTACCATCTGTAAAGGTGATTTCTAATAATAAGCCTTTATGATTATAATCTGAAATTGCTGAATTACTAATCGTTTCAGTATATGCTGGCAGGTTTTTCTCTTTGGTTTCAGGTGCCATACTCACTAAAAAATGGTAGCCATCAATAACTTTTCGGCTAATCAATTCTGCCTCTTCCTGCAAAGCATCTCCATTTTGAAATTTATCTGGATGCCATTCTTTTACTAGATTTCGGTAACTCTTTTTAAGGAATTTAAGTTCGATATCTTTTTCTACACCAAATAATTTCTTGTACTCACTTATACGCTTCATAGCCAATATTTTATTGAGGCGCGAAACTACATCTTTTTAATGGATTGCTTTCCGAAATTTTCACATTAAAAAATCTAGCAATACTTCTGCGAAATTATTTATCTTTTTGAAGATTCTTAGCACTATTCTCTTCAGGTTTAGTAATTTTAATCTCTTGATTTCTACCCGTAAGATGATCTACTATTTTTGTTAAAGGGCTTTTATCTTCGGGATTTAATTTGCTAAGTACAGTTGTTAGTGAGCCATCTCTTGCAGACATATATGCTGGCGACAATATTTCTACTCCAGCATCATTAAATATTTCCAATATGTTTTTGTTTATTTCAGAATAAATAAAAGGCATTTTTTTGGCATGTTTGGTATATACATTCAATTCATACGAAACATAATAATCATCCAAACTCGTTTGAAGCACAAAAGGGATGGGTTCTTTTTCTATTAATTGGGTATTATTTGCTGCTGCTAACAATAACTTTTCTACAGTCTGCCAAGGTAAATCGTAGCCCAAAGTTATGGTGGTATGTAGAATTATAAAATTCTCTTCGTTTTTACTATAATTGGTAATGGTTCCCAACAAAATATTTGCATTAGGGATGGTAACATCTTCGTTTTTAGCAGTTTTTAAATGAGTAATTAAAATGGTTTTTTCAACAACATCTCCAACAATACCATTGATTTTCACACGATCTCCAAGCTGAAAAGGACGCATATAGGTAATCACAATACCAGCAATAATGTTTGAAATTGCTGATGTAGATCCAAAGGAAATGATAGCTCCAATAAAAATAGAAATACCTTGGAAAGCAGAAGAGCCAGAACCAGGAATATATGGGAAAATTAATATTAGCGACATAGCATAAATAAGTACACTAAAAATCTTCTCTGTGGGTAAAGCCCAATCTTTATGAAAATTATCAAATACCAGTTTTCCGGCATCTATATCTAAAGCGATTTCCTTACCTACCCTTACAATATAACGGGCGAAAAGTGCAATAATGATAATAAAAAATAGGGATGGAATAAAGTCTACAAAGCCATAAAAAATATATTTTACAGGAGTTGAAATATAACCATAAAATAAGCCAACAATATGCTTAGCCCAAGGGAAGAAACTAAACATAAATGGGGAATAAACTAGAAAAATGAATAAAATAAAAACGATTCTAACAATATTTGCAATAAATACAAAAATGTTAGCGGTGTTCTTCGGAATAAAATACTTTAAAATATAGCCATTCTTTTTTAAGAATTTCTTTTCAATTTTGGAAAGTCTAGTATTTAATCTACTAAAAAGGAAGTTGATAAGTTTGATCAACCCAATAAGAACGACTAAAGAAAGTACAAAAAAACCAATGTTTTTTAATCGATCGTAATTTGAAGTTTCAGGTTCTATTGCTAAGCTTTCCGTTATGACCTTTACTCTAAAATCGGCTAATTCTGTAATTGTTAACTCTTGCCTTTCTGTATCTTGTTGTGTCGTTATAAATAATAGTTTATCATTTACTTTAGACTCTATATAACTGTCTTTAGGCACCGAATACAAACTATCTAATAAAGGATTATAATCTTCTGTTAATAACGTAATTCTTTCCGAAATATCTTTTGCTCTTATATTGGCAGGATAGCCATCCATATTTGTATTAATATAAAATAAGGTATCCTTACGTAATACAACTGGCGCATGAGCTGCTGTTGTACTTTGTGTTTTTGTAGAGGCATTTGTTGAGTCAATTGCAACTTCTGAAGTATTTGTTTGAGAATACCCTAAAAAAGGTAAAACGACTAATAATAGCAAACAGATTCTATTTCGCATAGGTATAGATTGTTTTGCTAAGTTATCGTTTTTTTTAAAATTGAATTAATTCATTTTAATTTATAAGAATAGTCTATTACAAAAGACTTTTCCAATTAGAATGGATGATGTTCGTGGAGAAGGAGTTTTTAATTGATTAATAACAATGATACTGTAAACCAAGCCCCTTAAGGAACACTTAATACAATTATAATATTTTTCCTATATTAGTACCGCTATCAAAATTACCAAATTAAATTAACTCCCCTCTTTTTTATTTTCATTGATACGATTAAAAACAACAAAATGTACATTTATCCCGAAACACAAGCAGATAAACAATACATTTAATAATGATATAAGACGTTAACCTTCATTATGACCAATCAATAAACCAATACTGAAATTCTTTATAAAAATTTAGACAAAGATTACTGACTGAAAACAAATTCAGTAAATATCTAATTTAAGCTATTGAAGAAATCCTTTTGGTAATGATAGGGATTCTATTAGCTATACAAGTTAATAATTGGAATGAGTTTAAAAAAGATAGAAAAGTTGAAAATAAACTCTTAATTGAATTAAGAGAAAAAGTAAAAAATCAACTTTAACCGTCTTCAATATGAAATTCTAACAGGACAAAATTTCATAACAGCCATAAATTTAGTTGTATAACTTATCGACATCAGAAAACCCTGTTATGATTCATTGGATTTTCATTTTCTATAAGCTTTTGAAGTTATCAAATCGAAAGGATTTGAAATTATTCATTCTGATTCACTCTGTAAAGAAATTATAGATTTGTTTGACGTAACATATTCTAATTTGATAAGTGAAACTGTGAGATTAGAAAACCAATTTCGGCCATATTCTGTTCTTCCAAATTCTACATACTCATTTCCGATGGGAATTATTGTTTGTAATTCACGGATTTTAAATAATGAACTATGCGTGTTGATGGTCGTTCTTCGTTTTTTTTTAATAATTTCAAAATTAAGGCCACCATAAATTGGTGGCCTTAAGCTTATATTTATTTGTAATTTAATTAATCGATTACTACTAACTTTCTTCCAAAGGATTTTTCTCCAACAATCATTCTTGCAATATAAATTCCAGCAGGCATAAATGTTGCATCCCATGTTATTTGATGGGTTCCAGCTTCTATTTGCCCCTTTATCAACACAGCAACCTTCTTTCCAAAGATGTTATAAATGGAAATATCTACATCTGCATCAGAGGGCAAATTATAGAAAATTTGAGTATTTCCACTAAATGGATTTGGAGCATTGACAAACATATTCAAATCATTAGTGATTAATTCAGGTATACTTGTGTTTTTGTTACTATCACTACCGATTTCAAAAGCATACATCTTTGAAATATTACCAGTTCCTATTACTGGACCTCCACCGCTTCCAGTTCCCACGCCAAAATTAGCATATCCTGTTCCCCAATACACATTACCATCAACGATTGCAGCACCTGAGTTAACCGATGCACCACTTTCAAATGACCACAAAATATTGCCTGTGGATGCATCGAATGCGTACATGCTTCCAGTAGCATTAGTAGCTCCAGCGAAGACAACACCATTTGCCGATGAAACAGGCCCTTGATTTGTTGCTAAAGCACCAGCTGGGTAAGGTTGAAATGCAGGGGGCTCGGTGCCGATTGCATCCCAAAGGACTTCTCCAGTACCAGCATCCAATGCTGCCCACTTACCTCCACGAATAATAGATCCATTCAGTAAATAATCTTCTACATACCCGTTATTAGAAATTGCAGTATATATTCGTTTGCCATCAGTAGCGGAGCCCCATTGTAATCCACCGGTTGTTCCACCAGGCCCTACTTGCGTAGCCCAAACGATTTCACCATTATCAGGATTTAATGCCCAATAGATTCCACTTTTTTGTCCAACGCCAAGTAATTCTACATTATTGGGGGTTTTATATAAGGCTGGACCTTGGCCAAAATCATAACCCGGACTATCGGTATCGGGGCAATTCTCAGGATTAAAAGGCAGTAAGCATGAAACTGTCCAAGCATCCACAGGCAATACTTTAGTCCCCCAATTTATTTCGCCAGTAGTCATATCCAAAGAAAGTACTGAGTCAAACCAATTATCAGCACTACCAGGAATAGCAGCAATACAGGCAAGTATCTCCTCAACAGGAGGGAGGTTTCCCTCAGAATCCTCTTGTACACATAACTCTAATTCGGTTGGAACACTATAATTGTTGCCGGTAGAAACATAAACAGAATTTCGACTTGGATCTACAACTGGTGTGCTACCCCAAACAGCATTTCCTGAAAACCCTGTACTTATATCAGGTGCAGTATAGGTTTTCCATTCAATAGCTCCCGTATCGGCATTCATTTTCACCACACTTCCACGGAAAGAACAACATACATAACCTGGAATAGCGGCAGCAAATGCTTCTTCCAGAGAAGAAACTCCTACATAAATTGAGTCTCCATGAATCATTGGTGATGAGGTTATAATAGCCGCAAAATGTTCATCTACAATAGTAGTCCATATCAGGGCTCCATCCTTTTTGTTGACCGCAATTATATATGCTCCTGGAAGACCATCACTTTGGGTTCCAATGATCACTTTGTTGCCTACTAAAGTCGGAGTTATCCGGCTAAAGCTGTACTCAGTACCAACTAGACTTCCTACAGATATGCTCCATAATAGTTCGCCAGTATTTTTATCAACTTTGTTGAGGTTGCCTCCCCAATCAGGAAAATAAACTGCCTTACCGTCAACACTAGGCGTAGCAGAAATATCACTTCCTGTTTCCGTTGCCCATTTAACAACCAGATCGGCAACATTCTCGGGAGAAATTTTGTTTTCTGTATTATTGTGTCTGGTATTGTTACGGTCATAACCGGCATAAGGCCAACCATTTTGGGCTGTACTTGTAGACGGTGTCAAAATCATTAATAATAATAATAGTAGTGATGATATTAATAAAACATTTTTAGTTTTAATAACAGTTGAAGAGTGTTTTTTTTTCATAATGAGTTGGTTTCAATAGTTAATTAATATTATTTCGTAGATATTTAAAAATTCCAAAAGGGGTTTTGGAAACAGATTTACATAAAACATGAAGTAGGTAATAATATTAAAGCGTAGAATATTGAGCCTTTCACTCAAGCAAATATAGCAATTATATGTTTAATATCCAATGACTTAACAAGGTAATCAAGTTCTTATGGAGTATTTAACCATACTATGACCATATTTAAAACTCCTAACTTCTGTAATAACATTCTGTTCTTCTTCATAAACAACCTCAACAAAGAATTTATCTATTTCATAACAGTTACAACGTTCTATTTTGGTAACATAGTTGTCTAAAAACTCACCTTGTTCCCAGACTACTTTTTGTTTATCTCAAACGATAGGTTAAAATATATTTACTAAAAAACTTTTAAAGAAATCACATAAAGTGAGGAAGTCCACAATTACTGTCGCCTTTTGGAAATATTTATTGAAGAACAATTTTCAATAACTAAAAAAAAAACAACAAAAGGCTAACAAAGAACAGAAGTAAAAAACAAAGGTATATACATTAATTTCTAAAAAAGCATTTCTATTTTACTTCATAAATTAGTCTTGATTTCGCAATGGCAAAAGCTATTTTTTTACTTTTCCCATTAGCTAAAATGCAATCAGTCTCTTGTCTTTGCGAGCAAAGTGAAGCAATCTCCCTCTTAAGAGCACCCCCTACTCAAAAAACCTCTTCCCCACTCACTACTCACTACTCACTACTCATTACTAATTCATTTTCCGTTTATAACTATGTTAATAACAACCCCCTCCTATTCACGATTCACTAATCACTAATTAAGTAATAACCAAATTAAATGAACTCACTTTTTTTTAGCTATTGATTTTTATCAATAAGGATAAAACAACCATAAGATACTGTTATCCTGAAATATAAACGGGTAAACAGTACTTTTAGTAATGATATAACAAGTTACCAACAAGTTGAAAAACAGTACTTCCAAATAAATATTTCTTCTAATAAATCGTAATTTATATAATTGAAAATAAAAAAGATAATCTAAAGCGCAGTTAACTGCGCTTTAGATTATCTTTACAAAAAAATTGGAGAAATGAATAATGACCTAATACACGAAATGGGATACATCGCCTTAGCGACTAGATTAAAAAGAATTAGTGATAAAATGACTTATAGCACTAGGTTAATGTATAAAAAAATGGATATTGATATTGAGCCTAATTGGTATTTAGTTATAATACTTGTAAAAGAAACACCTAATATATCAGTAATGGAAATTGCTAAAAACTTAAGCTTTACTCATCAGTCAGTTATTACTATGACCAATAAAATGATGAATAAAGGTTACCTCCAAATTTCAAAAGACATAGAAGATAAAAGAAAAACAATTTTTAATATAACACCAAAGACAGTAGAAATTTTACCTCAAATTGTAGAAGTATGGAAAACAGGAAAGAAGGTTATCTATGACTTACTCAATGGAGATACTGCGATAACAAAACATTTAGAAATATTGGAATCGAATCTAGATGAAAAATCATTTGGAGAAAGAATAATTAATAAATTAGATAA
>CAJXYJ010000060.1 GCA_913063255.1 uncultured Flavobacteriales bacterium
GCTATAAAACAGTTGGTGGAAGGCATTCATACTCAAGAAGAGCATCAAACACTTTTGGGAGTTACGGGTAGTGGTAAAACATTTACTGTAGCAAATGTGATTGAACAAGTTGAAAAACCAACCTTAATCCTTGCACATAATAAAACACTAGCAGCGCAATTATATTCTGAGTTTAAACAGTTCTTTCCTAATAATGCGGTTGAATATTTTGTATCCTATTATGATTATTATCAGCCTGAAGCTTATATTCCATCCAGTGGTGTTTATATAGAAAAAGACCTTTCTATAAATGAAGAAATAGAAAAAATGCGGTTGAGTACTACTTCTTCCCTACTATCGGGAAGGCGTGATGTAATAGTAGTTGCATCGGTTTCTTGTTTATATGGTATTGGAAATCCTAGTGAGTTTCAGAAAAACATTATCAAGCTTCAAAAAGGGCAAATTATTTCCCGAACAAAATTGCTGCACAGATTAGTACAAAGTTTGTATTCTAGAACGGAAGCAGAGTTTCATCACGGAAGTTTCAGAATAAAAGGAGATACTGTTGATGTTTATCCTAGTTATGCGGATGATGCATTTAGGATCCACTTTTTTGGAGATGAGATTGAAGAAATTGAAGTTTTTAATGCACAAACTAATGAGGTTATAGAAAAGTACGAATTGCTTAACATATATCCAGCTAATATGTTTGTAACTTCTCCAGACATACTTCAGGAAGCAATTATTCATATTCAAGATGATTTGGTAAAGCAATTGGAATATTTCAAAGAAATTGGAAAACATTTGGAAGCAAAACGTTTGGAAGAACGCACCAATTTTGATTTAGAAATGATTCGAGAATTAGGCTATTGTAGTGGTATAGAAAATTATTCTCGCTATCTAGATAAAAGATTACCAGGTACACGTCCCTTCTGTTTGTTAGATTTTTTTCCAGATGATTATTTAATGGTTGTGGACGAGAGTCATGTTTCTATACCACAAGTTTCTGCAATGTATGGTGGAGATAGATCTCGTAAAGAAAATTTAGTCGAATATGGTTTTAGGTTACCCGCAGCTATGGACAATCGTCCATTAAAATTTGATGAATTTGCGATGATGCAAAATCAGGTGTTATATATTAGTGCTACTCCGGCGGATTACGAATTGGAAAAAAGTGGTGGTGTGTTTGTCGAGCAAATTATAAGACCAACAGGGTTATTAGATCCTCCAATTGAAGTACGACCAAGTTTAAATCAGATTGATGATTTATTGGAACAAATACAATTACGAGTAGAAAAAGATGAACGTGTTTTAGTAACTACGCTTACTAAGCGTATGGCGGAAGAATTGACTAAGTATATGTCAAGAATAGATATACGATGCCGATACATACACAGTGATGTAGATACCTTAGAGCGAGTTGAAATCATGCAAGATTTACGATTAGGTATATTTGATGTTTTAGTTGGTGTCAATCTTTTAAGAGAAGGATTAGATTTACCTGAGGTATCTCTAGTTGCCATTTTGGATGCCGATAAAGAAGGTTTTTTACGTTCTGCAAGGTCACTTACACAAACAGTAGGTAGAGCTGCAAGACATCTTAATGGGAAAGCAATTATGTATGCGGATAAGATAACCAAAAGTATGCAGGCAACTATAGATGCTACCAATTATCGTAGGGAAAAGCAAATGTCCTATAATAAAGAACATAACATCACTCCTACAGCTATTAAAAAATCTTTGGAGAATGCATTAACAAAATCCAAGCAGGAAGCTTATACCTTTGATCCTTTTGAAAACCTTGCAGCAGAATCAGAGAATGAATACTTAAGTAAACCTCAACTAGAGAAAAAAGTTAGAGATACTCGTAAAGCAATGGAAAAAGCTGCAAAAGAATTAGATTTTATGGCAGCTGCAAAATTGAGAGACACTATAAAACGATATCAAGGCAAATTAGAAGCTTTAAAAGTAAACTAAATGGCACATCACCCAGATTCTAAACGATTGAATAAAGCTATCAGCGATAGTGGTTATTGTTCACGAAGGCAAGCAGATAAATATATAGAGCAAGAAAAAGTTATTGTTAATGGTAAGCTTGCTACTTTAGGAGATCGTGCCATGCCAGAAGATGTAATTGAAGTAGATGGAAAATTGATTACAAAAAATGATCATCTTATCTATTTAGCATTAAATAAGCCTGTTGGTATTACCTGTACTACAGATAGAAGAATTGATGGCAATGTTGTCGATTTTATTGGTCATCAAGAGCGTATTTTCCATATTGGTCGTTTAGATAAGCCTAGTGAGGGATTATTATTAATGACCAATGACGGTGACATTGTAAACAAGATATTAAGAGCAGGTAATGAACACGAAAAAGAATACATTGTAAAAGTAGACCGACGTATTACCGATGAATTTATAAATAGAATGGAAAATGGAGTACCTATTTTAGAAACTGTAACAAAAAAGTGTAGGGTTGAAAAAGTAGGTCGTTATGTTTTTAAAATTATATTAATTCAAGGTTTAAATCGTCAAATTAGAAGAATGTGTGAATATTTAGGCTATGAAGTAGTTGCATTAAAACGAACCAGAATTATGAATATTCATTTAGGAAATTTAGAACTTGGAGTGTCTCGTGATTTAACCATAGAAGAGTTAAATGGACTAAAAAATTCTTTGGAAGATTCTGTTAATGTTTCTCAAAAACAAAGAAGGGAGTAAATTGGTAGGTTAAAGGCATAAAAAACCGCGCATCGATTGAGTAACACGCGGCATATCAACTAACTAACCAAATTAAATTTCAATTATGAAATCTCAACCATATTTTAAATATTTTCAAAGCTTTTTAATTGAGATCAATTAATCTGCTTTATATTAACTTAAAACTTATATAAATTTAAGTATTTATTTGATAAGACAAAATTAACACTGTTAAAACATGTAATATTCTGCAAATATCAATCTTAACTAACAGATTAACAAATATCTATAATTATTTAACAAAATATTTTGACTCTTTTTTATTTTAAAAAATAAAAAAGATCTTTTTCTTACAAAACATTCAAATTATAATATTTATTATCGTAATAATTTATATTTAGACGTAATTTAATTGAAAAACTTACCGCATAAAAAAATCTCGTTTTCATTAAAAATTGAAACCGAGATTTTTTATTTTTTTGGTTGATGAATTCCAATTATTCCTTTTTTACAATTCTAACGGGTACTCTGTATTCTCTTCCTTTTATTAGGTGGGCTTCAATTTTTTCGTAGTTAAGACGACTTTTGATAAATCTTTCTACTACAGTATCTTTTGTATCGACTGACAATACTACAATTTCACCTTCTGAATTGATAACAAAACAAACAGATGTTGTTACTTCAATATCAAAATTAGGGTTTTCAAGAAGTTTTTCTATTTCTACAGAAAAATTAGTTTTCTTTACTGGAGCTGGTACTGCAGCGGTTGTAAATAAGGTTCCAATTAAAAGTGCCGTGGCTACTAAAATTACTTTAACATTTTTCATGATTGTTCGTTTTAAATGATTGATATACAAAGAAGACGACAGTAAACTAGTAAATGTTACATATTTTATTTTTTTTAACTAATACTTAACGTTATTAGTTTTTAAAACAAAAAAAAGCCTTAAATAAATAAGGCTTTGTTAAAAATATTATAAGGTAAAGTACTACACTAAGCTAATACTTCTTGTACTTTATCTGCTGCTTCTTGAAACTCTACAACACTAAATACATCTAATCCACTTTTATCTATTAGTTCTTTAGCGATATCTGCATTGGTTCCCTCTAAACGAACAATAATAGGAATATTTATAGTTCCTATACTTTTATATGCTTCGATAATACCTTGTGCTACACGATCACAACGAACTATTCCACCAAATATATTTATTAAGATTGCTTTTACACTAGGGTCTTTTAAGATTAAGTTAAAGGCAATTTCTACACGTTCGGCATCTGCTGTACCTCCAACATCTAGGAAGTTTGCTGGCTCACCACCTGCCTGTTTAATTAAATCCATAGTTGCCATAGCCAATCCTGCTCCATTAACCATACATCCTACATTACCATCTAAATCTACATAACTTAATCCAACAGATTTCGCTTCTACTTCTACTGCATTTTCCTCACGTATATCTCTTAAAGCTTCGTAATCTTTATGTCTAAATAATGCATTTTCATCAATAGTTACTTTAGCATCTACAGCAATTACTCTATCATCACTAGTTTTTAAAACTGGGTTGATTTCAAAAAGAGATGAGTCCGTTTTAACATATGCTGTATATAAAGCAGTAACAAATTTTGTCATTTGTTTAAATGCCTTTCCACTAAGACCTAAATTAAAAGCAACTCTTCTTGCCTGAAATGGTAATAATCCTGTTGAAGGTTCTACTTCTTCATTAAAAATAAGATGTGGTGTATTTTCAGCAACCGCTTCGATATCCATACCCCCTTCTGTAGAATACATAATCATATTCTTACCTGTAGCTCTATTAAGCAATACACTAATGTAAAATTCACTAGTCTCCGTCTCCCCTGGATAATAAACATCCTCAGCAACAAGTATTTGATTTACTAATTTACCTTCTGCACTAGTTTGAGGAGTGACAAGATGCATTCCAATTATATCTCCTGCAATTTGTTCAACTTCCTCTAAATTTTTCGCCAGTTTTACTCCACCACCTTTTCCACGACCACCTGCATGAACTTGTGCTTTAATAACATGCCATCCCGTTCCTGTTTCTTCTGTTAATTTTTTTGCTGCAGCTACTGCTTCGGCTGGAGTTTGAACAACAATTCCTCGTTGGATTTCTACCCCAAAACTATTCAATAAATCTTTTCCTTGGTATTCGTGTAAATTCATAATAAGGTGTTTTCCCGATTATTTTCGGTATTAATTTTCAGTTTGCAAAAATAACAAATGTTGTGGTCATTGACTAATATTTAGAGAAGTCTGAACCTTTTTTTTTAAATAAATGAGTCCATTACTAGATATATCAATTTTAAGTACCTTTAAGGAAATAATTTAGTGATGAAAAATTTTGATTGGACTCAATTTACCCGAAAAATGCACATCGATGCTCCCATTCAAAAAATATATGATGCTTGGTCAAAACCTGCAGAAATAGAACGTTGGTTTTTAAAACAAGCCTGTTATTTTGACAAAGAAGAAAAATTGCTATCTAAAAATAATCACATTTCTGAAGGATTAAGATATGAATGGGATTGGTATTTATATGATATCACCGAAAAAGGAAAGATTATTTTTGCAAACCAAAAAGATCATATCCAATTCACATTTGCAGGTAATTGTATTGTAGATATTACCATAAAAGAATTTGAAAACGGAACGATTGTTACCTTAAAACAAAAAAACATCCCTACTGATGATGACTCCAAATGTAATATTCGTTTGGGTTGTGACAGCGGTTGTCTTTTTATTTAATCAACTTAAAATCTATATATGAAGGTGGTTTGGATCTTAGAAATAAAAATCCAAACCTAAAACCTATGTTGAATAATTAAGACAATCCAGAAATTTTTCCGTTGTTATCTATTGTCATTCTTTCGGAAGCTGGAACTGCTGGAAGTCCTGGCATACGCATCATATTTCCTAAAATAGGAATTATAAAGCCTGCTCCGGCTGCAAATTCAAATTCACGCACTGTTACAGAAAATCCTTCAGGTCTTCCTGTTAACTTATCGTTATCTGAAAAAGATTTTTGTGTTTTGGCCATACAAACCGCCAAGTCACTAAGTCCTAAATTTTCTATTCTTCGTAAACCTAACTCGGCTTTTTTAGAGTACTCTACACTTACAGCACCATAAATTTCTTTGGCTATGGTTTCAATTTTATCTTTAACTGGGGAGTTCCAATCGTATAACTGTTTGAAATCATTTTCACCCTTTTCAATTTCGGCAACCACTTGGGTAGCCAATTCTTTAGTTCCTTCTCCTCCATCTGCAAAGCCTTTAGAAACTACAGCATTTACACCCATAGCCTTACACTTTTCTTTAACCAGAGCAACTTCTTCATCACTATCTGTAAAAAAGGAATTGATTGCAACTACAGGATTCAATCCAAACTTCTTCATATTCTCTATATGCTTTTCAAGGTTTACAAAACCTTTTTCAACACGTGCCACACTTGCATCATTATATTGTTCTTTAGTAGCTCCTCCGTGATGGCGTAAAGCTCTTATGGTAGCAACAAGAACAACCACTTTAGGTTTTAAACCTCCTGAAACACATTTGATGTCTAAGAATTTTTCTGCTCCTAAGTCTGCTCCAAACCCTGCTTCAGTAACTACATATTCAGATAAAGTCATTCCCATTTTTGTTGCCAAAATAGTGTTGGTCCCTTGTGCAATATTTGCAAATGGACCTCCGTGAATAATTGCTGGGTTTCCTTCTAATGTTTGCACTAAATTTGGATTAATTGCATCTTTTAATAAGATAGCCATTGCATTTTCAGCATTTAAATCTCTTGCATAAATTGGCTTCTTATCTAAAGTTAATCCCACATAAATATTCCCCAATCTTTCTTTTAAATCTGAAAAATCTTTTGCCATACACAAAATTGCCATCACCTCAGATGCTGGTGTAATATTAAAACCATCTTGTCTTGGAATTCCGTTTGCTGTCCCTCCTAAACCAATAGTAATATCCCGCAAAGCACGATCATTCATATCCATAACACGTTTCCAAGCTATGGTTCTTGGATCTATTCCTAAACTTCTTGTACGCGATTGAATATTATTATCTATTAATGCTGAAAGTAAGTTATTTGCTTTTTCTATAGCAGAAAAATCACCTGTAAAATGAAGGTTGATATCTTCCATTGGAACTACTTGAGAGTATCCACCTCCTGCAGCTCCACCTTTAATTCCGAAAACAGGACCTAAAGAAGGCTCTCTAAGAACCACCGTTGTTTTCTTTCCTATTTTGTTCATCCCTTCAGTTAAACCTATAGAAACTGTAGTTTTTCCTTCTCCAGCAGGAGTTGGTGTCATAGCAGTTACCAATATTAAATTACTATTCGCAACCTTAGTTTCGTCAATTAAACGAATGGGAAGTTTCGCTTTGTACTTTCCATACATTTCTAAATCATCTTCAGCAATATTCAATCTTGAAGCGATATCTTTAATATGCTCCATAGAATTACCTTGTGCTATTTCTATATCTGACAAAAACTTTTTTTCGGGTGTGCTCATAATTTTATTTTTTTAAGGATAACAAATGTAAGAAAATCAAGACAATTAAAATAATCGATATAGGGTGTGAATTATTAATTTATACCCTATTTTTATTCAGTTAAAACCAAGGATAACTAAAATAGAAACCAATTAATTACGATGACCAAAAGAGACGAATATTTTATGAGAAGAGCAATTACATTGGCCGAAGAGGGAATGTACTCTAACGAAGGAGGTCCATTTGGTGCTGTTGTAGTAAAAGATAATAAAATTATTGGAGAAGGAAACAATGCGGTAACATCTACCAACGACCCTACTGCACATGCAGAAGTTGTTGCGATTAGAAATGCTTGTAAAAAACTAAACACCTTTCAGTTAGAGGATTGCATCATTTATACTTCTTGCGAACCTTGCCCGATGTGCTTGGGAGCTATTTATTGGGCAAGACCTAAAAAGGTTTATTATGCCTGTGATAAAAAGGATGCCGCTGAAATCGATTTCGACGATCAGTTTATTTATACCGAATTGGACCAACCCATAACTAACCGAAGTATTCCTTTTGAAAGGATATTAAAAGACGAAGGAAAGGTAGTATTTAATCAATGGGCAGAAAAAGTAGATAAAATCGAATATTAGTTATTTCAATAGTAATTGATCCAATACTTGATGTACCTTATCACTATTCCAACTTGCTGCACCAGTTTTTTGCATAATAATCTCTCCAGTTATTGAAATTACAAAGGTAGTAGGCAATGATGAAGAGGCCAATGCTCTAGGAGATGGTTCCATTTGAATATACACTGGAAAATCATAACCTTTACTCTTTAAAAAATTATGGGCTTTTTGTGGAGTTTCATTCGTTATAAAATAAAAATCGACACGATCTCCATAAGTTTCATACAGCTCTTGTAATTCTGGCATTTCTGCAACACAAGGAGGACACCAAGTTGCCCAAAAGTTGATAAGGACAACTTTTCCTTCCGATTGAGATAAATTTATTTTTTCTGAATCCAATTGAGATAAATTCCAGTGGTAATCTTTCAATAAAGTTCTATCTTCTTTATCAATTTCAGAAGGACTAAAAGAAATAAATCGTTGCAAAACAACTTGAATAGGCATACGGGTTTGAGGGATTATCAATGCTAGGATAAAAACACCAAATAATAAGTTACTCCAATTTTTTTTAAAAAAATTCATAGACAAAATTAAACTCTAGACAGTAACAGACGAAATTAATGCCTTTAGATTACTCTAATAGCAAAATTATTTTAAATTTGTTCGAATATCTTCATTAACCATAAATACATTTAATAGATGAGTACAAGAAGAAACTTTATACAGAAATCAGCTCTTGGTGCTGCTGGAATTACCTTGGCTCCACAACTATCTTTCGGAAAAGGATTATCTTCTTCAAAAGACAAGTTGAATGTAGCTTTAATTGGGGTCGGACTTAGAGGTACTAATCATTTAAATAATGTATTGCTTAGAGACGATGTAAATGTAGTTGCGATTTGTGATATTGACGAAAGAAGAATTACCATTGCTCAAGAAATGATTGCTAAGCACGGTCAAAAAAAGGCACAGGTTTTTGGAAAAGACGATTACGATTACAGAAACCTTTTAGCACTTTCTGAAGTGGATTCAGTCATCATTTCCACACCTTGGTTATGGCATACTAAAATGGCAAAAGACTCCATGAAGGCTGGCAAATATACAGGTCTAGAAGTTTCTGCTGCTAATACATTAGAAGAATGTTGGGATTTAGTGAATGTGCATGAGGAGACTGGATCTCACCTAATGATTTTGGAAAATGTATGTTATCGAAGAGATATTTTGGCAGTCCTTTCTATGGTTAAACAAAATATTTTTGGAGAGTTATTGCATTTTAGATGTGGGTACCAACATGATTTGCGTTTTGTAAAGTTAAACGATGGTAAAACCGCCTATGGTAAAGGAGTTGAATTTGGAGAAAAAGGAATCTCTGAATCTGCTTGGCGAACACAACATTCTCTATTACGAAATGCGGATGTATATCCAACACATGGGGTTGGACCAATAGCAGTAATGTGCGATATTAATAGAGGGAATCGATTTGTATCTATGACCTCACACGCCACTAAAGGAGTAGGAATTCATAAGTATATTGTAGAAAACGGTGGAGAAGATCACCCAAATGCAAAATTAAAATTTAAACAAGGAGATATTATTACCTCAACCATAGATACTGCCAATGGGGAAACCATTATCGTAACCCACGATTGCAACTCTCCTCGCCCATATTCTTTAGGATTTAGAGTTCAAGGGAGTGATGGAATTTGGGAAGTAGATGGCAACAGAATTTATATAGAAGGGAAAGCTGAAAAACCACACCGATGGGATGAAGCTACAAAATGGTTAGAACAATACGACCATCCTCTTTGGAAAAAATACGGTGAAAAAGCCATGGGAGCGGGACACGGCGGAATGGATTACTTTGTAATTAATTCTTTTGTAGAATCTGCAAAACGAAACATAGCACCACCACTTGACGCATATGATGCTGCAGCTTGGAGTGCTATTACTCCCTTATCTGAAGTGTCTATCGCAAACAATGGAGAACCTCAAGATTTTCCCGATTTTACTCGGGGAGATTGGGTTAAAAGAAAACCTTATCAATGGATGAAAGATACCTACTAATTATTCTTATTATTTATTGTTATTAATTATTATTTGAAATAGAATTGCAGAATGACATCACATAAAAATTCAACTTCAACCATACAAATTGTAGCACCAGCCAGAATTTGCTTGTTTGGTGATCATCAAGATTATTTGGGACTTCCGGTAATCGCTTGTGCTATAGATCGACAGATATCCCTAATCGCAAAGCCCAATACGAGCAAGGAATTTATTTTTACATTACCCGATATTAATTCCCAAAGGAGTTTTTCTATAGATGCTGATTTTGAGGATCTACAAACCGGAGACTTTTTTGCTTCTGTATTGCGAAGGGTAAAAAAATATGGCTGTATTCCAAATTTGGGATACTCCATAACCATACAAGGTAATATTCCAGTAAATGCAGGAGTTTCAAGTTCCTCAGCAATTGTAGTCGCTTGGGTTTCTTTTTTATTAAAAACATTTGGATGCAATCGAGAAATTACTCCAGAATTTATCTCCCTAGTAGCTTATGAAGCCGAAGTATTGGAACACAATTCCCCTGGTGGTAAAATGGACCAATATTCGATAGGGATAGGAAATATTATTTTTATTGAAACCGGTGATCATTTTTCGTATCAAATCATTGGCGATGAAATGGAAGGACTAATTTTAGGAGAGTCTGGAATTTTAAAAGACACCCTTGGTTTACTGAGTAGCATTAAAACAAATGCATTAGAAGCGATTAAAATTATTAGCGACAAAGTTCCAGAGTTTATCATAGAAACAGCAACTCTAAAAGATTTTGAGAATTATTCACATTTACTTTCAGAAACACTGAAACCCTATTTCTATGCAGCCATACAGAATCACCTTATTACACAAAAAGCATTGGTCGAATTAAGTAAGGAAAAATTAAACCTTCAAGTAATTGGAACCCTAATGAACGAGCATCATACTATTTTAAGTGACGATTTAAAAATTACGGTTCCTAGAATAGATGCAATGATTGAAGCGGCTTTAGCTGCAGGTGCCTATGGAGCTAAAATAGTGGGGTCTGGAGGCGGAGGCTGTATTGTAGCTGTTTCACCAGACGATAAAAAGAAAGAAATTATACAAGCAATTAAGCAAGCAGGTGGAAAAGATGCTTATGAAGTTTTGGTAGCAAAAGGAGTACATAAAATATGAATAAAAATTTAGTGATTTTAGCAGGAGGCGCTTCTTCAAGAATGAAGAAATCTATGGCCTCTAGTAATCTTTCCGAAGAAGAGATTAAAAATGCAAATACCAATAGTAAAGCCTTATTGACCTTCGGAAAAAGCAATCGTCCCATATTGGACTTTTTATTATTGAATGCTGAAAAAGCACGTTATACTAATGTCATCATTATTATTAGTGAAGATGGTGGGGCTTTTAAAGATTTTTATGGTCAAGAAACCCGAAATAACAAACATAACAGCCTAAGCATTTCGTATGCTACACAATATGTCCCAAAAGATAGAATAAAACCCTTTGGTACTGCCGATGCTGTTTTACAGGCCATGGAGCAATATCCAAGCTTGCAAAAGGAAGCTTTTACGGTTTGTAATAGTGATAATTTATATTCGATTAAGGTATTACAATCTCTAGCCGAAACTTCTGCAGACAATGCTTTTATAAGTTATGACCGGGAAGGGTTAAAATTTCCGATGGAAAAAATAGAACGATTTGCATTAACCCTTTTAGATACGAATTCTCATATTACAGACATCATAGAAAAGCCTGCAAGTGATATGGTCGCAGGATATACCGATGCATTAGGGAAATTAAGAGTAAGTATGAATATCTTTAAATTTACGGGAGAACAAATATTTCCTTTCCTAAAAAATTGTCCGATCAACACTCTTCGAAACGAAAAGGAACTTCCAACTGCCATATTAAATATGTGTAAGGAAAATGCTTTTTATATGAAAGGGATTCCTTTTAATGAGCATGTTCCAGACCTTACAGCAAAGGAGGATATTGCAATTATGAAGTCTTATTTGGAAAAACATTATCCAGAACTTTTTTAAAGAGACTACAAATAAAATATATTTATCAAAATATTTTGGATTTATAGACGAGTGGTCATATATTTGCCGAGTAATTACAAAACGATGTCAAAAACCTTAAAACATGATCTTAAAGCACATGCTCTTCTAGAAAAGGGTATGGAGTTACTTTGGTCAAAAGGTTATAATGCTACAAGTGTTAATGATATTGTTAAGATTGCTGGAATCCCTAAAGGATCCTTTTATTTCTATTTTGATAGTAAAGAAGATTTTGTGGTAAAAGCATTAGATAAATACTTTTCTATTATGTTTACTCCAGCAAATGACATTTTAGAGAACAAATCTATTTCTCCTAAACAACGGTTATTAGATTTTCATGAATACAGAATAAATGTATTGAAAAATGAAATGGATTGTAAAATGGGATGTATGGCTTGTAATATTGGCAGCGAAATGGCCGAACATAACGAAAAAATTAGAACTACCATTTTAGCTAAAGAAGAGATGATATTGTCTAAAATAACCAACGTTATTCAAGAAGCCCAAGATTTAGGCGAAATAGAGAATCCTATGAAAGCTTCTGATATTGCTGCTTTTATTGAAGATGCAGGCAAAGGAGCAATGGTAAGTATGAAAGAAATGAAAAGCTCCTATCCTATCGACAATGTTTATAATATGATTAAAAACATACTTTTAAAATAATTTTTTTTATCAATTTAATAATCGACTGGTCAATTTATAAAATTTATTTGTAATAATTCAATTTTCCTTTCGTCAGAACAATCAACAATTAAAAATTCGACCAAAATATATATACGACTGGTCAACTAATCACTAAACTATGAATGCACTTAAAAAAATTGAAAATGCCTCTAACAAGTTCGCAAAACAATGGGCGAGGTTTGTTATTAAACGAAAATGGCCAGTTTTAATACTGACCTTTGTACTTGCTTTGGGATTAGGTTCTCAAGGAAATATGGAGTTTGATGGAGATTATCATGTCTTTTTCAGTAAATCAAACCCAGAATTGGATGCCTTTGATGCCTTACAAGAAAAGTATACAAAAGATGACAATTATATATTAGTACTCTCCCCTACCAATGGAGATATTTTCACCAAAGAAAACCTAACTGCCATTGAAGAGTTGACAACAAGTTCTTGGAATACTCCTTATTCTTCTAGAGTGGATGCAATCACTAACTTTCAACATACCAGTGCTGTTGATGACGATCTTTATGTGGATGATCTTTCTTATGAATCTTCTTTAAAAACAGATGCTGAAATTGAAGAAATAAGAGAAAAAGCACTTAAAGAACCACTTTTAGTGAATCGTATTATTAACGAACAAGGAAGTGTTACAGCCATAAATATAACCGTAAGGCTTCCTGGATTAAATGGAGCCACAGAAATACCAGAAGTGACCGCTTTTGTTCGGAATATGGTTTCAGAATTTCAAGAGAAGCATCCAAATTTCGAGATTCATTCCTCTGGTTTAGTTCCCTTAAATACAGCCTTTTTTGAATCTTCTATGCGAGATATGGGACTTACTATGATTATGTTAATTATCGTAATCATCACAACCTTTTTATTAACTAGAAATATATATAGCACTTTGGCAACACTAGTTGTTGTCTTACTATCAATAATAAGTACCGTTGGTTTTGTTGGAATTATGGGAATAAAATTGACGCCTCCTTCGGCAGTTTTCCCTACAATGATTATGACCTTAGCAGTTGCAGATAGTATACATATTTTAGTTACTATGCTTCAAAAGATTCGACAGGATGGTCTAAACAAAGTGGATGCCTTAACCGAATCTTTACGATTAAACTTTATGCCTGTATTTATTACAAGTTTAACTACTATCATAGGGTTTCTTACGATGAATTTTGGAGATGTTCCTCCATTTTGGGATTTAGGAAATATTACAGCTTTTGGAATGACAATGGCATTCTTATTTTCAACGACTACTCTACCAGCATTGATGGCAATTTTTCCAATAAAAGTGAAAGCGAAAAGGCCAAGTTCAAAAGTTTCAAAAAACTGGTATGGAACACTTGGAAATTTTGTTGTAAAACAACCAATAAGATTGACAATAATTTCAGTAGTTGTAATTGGGTTAATGACCATTCTAGCTACAAAAAATGAATTTAATGACGAGTTTATTAATTATTTCGATGAGACTGTTGAATTTAGAACAGACACGGATTATATAAGTCAAAACCTTACGGGTATCTATAATGTAGAATATTCTATAGGTAGTGGAGAAAGTGGTGGAATCAATAATCCTGCCTACTTGAAAAAACTAAATGCTTTCGAAGATTGGTTGAATGAACAACCTGAAGTGATTCATGTCAATGCTTTTAGTGAAGTAGCTCGCCGAGTAAATAGATCTATGCATGGAGATAATGAAAGCTTTTATAGAGTCCCGGATTCTAGAGAAGAAGCAGCACAATATTTATTGCTTTATGAGTTATCCCTACCCTTTGGATTGGATTTAAACAATCAAATAAATGTAGACAAGTCAGAATCGAGAGTTACCGTTACTTTAAAAAATATAGATAGTCCGCAAATGATCGAATTTGCTGCAAGAGGTGAACAATGGCTAAAGGATAACACCCCTTCCGAAATGCATGCTATTGGTGTAAGTCCAATGATAATGTTCTCCAAGTTAGGATTTCGACAAGCAGAAAGTATGTTTAAAGGAAATATTATTGCCTTAATTTTAATCTCCTTAGTATTAATTGTGGCTTTAAATAGCTTAAAACTTGGTTTATTAAGTATCATTCCTAACGTAACTCCAGTTTTGATTGGTTTTGGTTTTTGGGCTTTATACAAAGGACAGATTAATACAGGAATGGTAGTCGTATTCGGTATGACCTTAGGAATTATTGTAGATGACACGGTACACTTTATGAGTAAATTTCTACGTGCACGAAGAGAATTGGGCTATGATGCCAAACAAGCAGTTATATATGCTTTTGATACTGTTGGAAAAGCCTTAGTTACTACTACTCTTGTATTATTAGCAGGATTCACTGTGCTATCAACATCCTCATTTGCTTTAAATAGTTATATGGCAAGAATCACTTTGATTATTATAACGTCTGCTTTAATTATTGACTTTATATTATTACCATCTCTTTTAATTTTAACAAGTAAAAAGGAAGGAAGTGCCAAAACTGTAAAACAACCATTAAACATTCAATTAGATAAATAAAATAATAAAACTTAAACCATGAAAAATATCATATTAACAATAGTAGCAATTACTACTCTCGGAATAGTAAACGCACAAAGTCCAGAAGAAAAAGGACTAGAAATTGCTTTAGCAGCAGAACAAGCCGATTTAGGATTTAA
>CAJXYJ010000061.1 GCA_913063255.1 uncultured Flavobacteriales bacterium
ATGATTAAAGATGAATTGAAGCTTTATATTCCTTATTTTAAAACTTTAAAAAACAATTAATTTATGGGACTTTTATCAAAAAAAGACGCGAAATTAATAATGGATCCTTTATTGGATGACAATCCAATTACCATTCAAGTATTGGGAATTTGTTCAGCATTAGCAATTACAGCCGAATTAGAAGCATCTATTGTAATGGCAATCTCAGTAATGTTTGTATTGGGAGTAGGGAATGTAGTAATATCATTACTAAGAAATATAATTCCTTCAAAAATAAGAATCATTGTGCAATTGGTAGTAGTTGCAACCTTGGTGATTATAGTGGATTTGGTTTTGAAAGCTTTTGCTTACGAATTAAGTAAAACATTATCCGTATTTGTTGGATTAATTATTACTAACTGTATCATTATGGGACGTTTTGAAGCTTTTGCATTGGCAAACAAACCTTGGCGTTCTTTCTTGGATGGAATAGGAAACTCATTAGGTTATGGTTTAATCCTAATTATTGTTGGGTTCTTTAGAGAATTATTAGGATCTGGAACTTTACTTGGAATAAAGGTATTAGGAGATCCAATTGAGCTTACTGGTGTTTATGCATTTGGTTATGAAAATAACGGATTTATGTTATTATCTCCAATGGCACTAATTATAGTTGGACTTATTATTTGGGTACAACGTTCAAAGAATAAAGCATTAATAGAAGACGAATAGATTAATTTTCGATAGTAATTAATTATCGAATTCAGAATATTAAAAAGAATGGAACATTTAGAATTATTTTTTAAATCAATTTTTATAGACAATATGGTATTTGCCACTTTCTTAGGAATGTGTTCTTACCTTGCTGTTTCTAAAAAAGTAACTACTGCAGTTGGTTTAGGTGCGGCAGTAATATTTGTCTTAGCAGTAACCGTTCCCTTAAACTGGCTATTGGATCATTATATTTTACAACCAGATGCTTTGGTTTGGTTGGATGGGAATTCAGAAACTCCTAAATTAAGTGCTTATTATGGCTACGATTTAAGTTTCCTTTCCTTCATACTATTCATTGCAACCATTGCAACTATGGTTCAATTGGTTGAAATTATTGTGGAGAAATTTTCACCTTCCTTATACAATTCATTAGGAATATTTTTACCATTAATTGCTGTGAACTGTGCAATTTTAGGAGGATCATTATTTATGCAATCTCGTGAAATTGAGTCCTTAAGTTTAGCACTTAACTACGGTGTGTCTTCAGGAATTGGATGGTTTTTAGCCATTGTTGCAATTGCAGCTATTCGTGAAAAAATCAGATATTCTAATGTACCTGCTCCATTACGTGGATTAGGTATAACTTTTATCATTACAGGTTTAATGGCTATTGGTTTTATGAGTTTTGGAGGAATGTTGACCACCGATGGTAATAAAGAGGAATCTGAAGTAGAAGTAAGTGAGGCTAAAACCGAAGTTTTACAACAAGAAAAAATCAAATCAACTCAAATCGTTGAAGTTTCTAAAATAACGAAGGAATAATATGATCTTAGCAGCAAGTACTATAGGAGTAATCATTGCAACCGTTGTTGCCTTTTTAGTGTTGACCTTATTATTGGTATCACTATTACTTTTTACAAAAGAAAAATTAGCACCTTCTGGTCCTGTTAAAATTACCATTAATGGTGAAAAAGAGATTGAAGTTGGGTCTGGAGATAGTTTGTTAACTACCTTAGGTAATCAAAAAATATTTTTACCATCCGCTTGTGGTGGTGGTGGAACTTGTATTCAATGTGAGTGTCACGTATTAGAAGGTGGAGGAGAAGCATTACCTACAGAAACACCTCACTTTACTCGTAAAGAGTTAAAAGATGGTATTCGTTTAGCCTGTCAAGTAAAGGTAAAACAGGATATGAATATTACGATTCCTGAAGAAGTTTTCGGGATTAAAAAATGGGAAGCTACGGTGGTTCGTAACTATAATGTTGCTTCGTTCATTAAAGAATTTGTAGTAGAAATCCCAGAAGATATGGGGTATAAAGCTGGTGGATATATTCAAATTGAAATTCCTCCATGTGAAGTGAAATTCTCAGATTTTGATATAACAGCACATCCAGAAGAACATGAAACTCCAGATAAATTTCAGGCAGAATGGGATAAGTTTAAGCTTTGGCCATTAGCGATGAAAAATGATGAGACTGTAGAAAGAGCTTATTCTATGGCATCTTACCCTGCAGAAGGTCGTGAGATAATGTTAAATGTTCGTATTGCAACTCCACCCTTTGATCGCGCGAAAGGAGGATGGATGGATGTTAACCCAGGAATTGCATCTTCTTTTATATTTAATCAAAAACCTGGAGATAAAGTAATTATTTCTGGTCCTTATGGTGAGTTCTTTATCAATGAATCTGAAGCAGAAATGTTATATGTAGGTGGAGGAGCTGGAATGGCACCAATGCGTTCGCATTTATATCATTTATTCAGAACCTTAATAACGGGAAGAAAAGTTACCTACTGGTATGGAGGGCGATCTAAAGCAGAATTGTTTTATATAGAGCATTTTAGAGCTTTAGAAAAGGATTTCCCTAACTTTAAATTCTTTATTGCTTTATCAGATCCTGCGGAAGCAGATAATTGGAAAACAAAAACGGATGTCGATGATGAACAAGGAAACGGATTTGTTGGCTTTATACATCAAGTAGTAATAGATGAGTATTTATCTAAACACGAATCACCAGAAGACTTAGAATTATATTTCTGTGGGCCACCATTAATGAACCAAGCGGTTCAAAAGATGGGAGAAGATTTCGGTCTAGCAGATGAGAATATTCGCTTTGATGATTTTGGTGGATAATCTTATATTAAATTAATAATAAAAAACCGTTCTGTATTAGAACGGTTTTTTTTGTTTAAATGAATTACTTTTATCAAACTTACATGATTGTATATTAAGAATTATGAATCAAGAACTTACGGTGCAAGAGTCTCATTATCTTGCGATGAATATAGTTGGTGAAGCTTTAGAAAAAGATGGCTATGAGTTTTTGGCTATAAATTCTAACTTAAAAAAGAATCCACAGTTTGTAACCCTAAAAAATAAGGAGACCTTTTTTATATTGGTTAGATCGGTATTTTCTGCTGACGATTTAAAACAGCCTCAAAATATAAATATGGAACCTATTTTAACCCATGCAAAAAAAAATAATGCAAAAGTCTTTTATGCAGGGGTGTGGTTGGGTCATAGTTTAGATATAAACAAACCTATCCTTAAGGAAGAAGATTATTCCTTTGTATATAATGGATTAAAAGAGATAATATGAAATTTTATTTTTACATTTTAGCATCATTAATTATTATTTCTTGTGGGAATGAAGAACAACGATTATCGGTAATTCAGGGAGAAGCTTTTGGTACCACTTATACCATTCAGGTATATTCAGAAAAGAATTTAAATCTTGAAAAGGGAATAGATTCTGTGATTTATGCTGTAAATAAGTCGGTGAGTACTTACCAACCCAACAGTGATATTTCAAAAATTAATCAAGGTGATTCTACCATTGTTGTGGATGCTATTTTTAAAGAAGTATATCGTATTTCAGAAACTGTATATACAAATTCCGAAGGATTCTTCGACCCAACCATTGGAGTTCTTAGAAATGCCTATGGCTTTGGCGATGTTAAACCGCTTAAAGAAATGGATAGTGAAACTTTAGACTCCTTAATGAATTACGTGGGTTTTAGAAAAGTAAGTATTAATACAGATGGAACTATAAATAAAGAACATCCCGAAATATATTTCGATTTTAATGCAGTAGCAAAAGGTTATGGAATAGATTGTATCGGAAACTATCTAAACGCAATTGGAATCTCTAATTATCTTATAGAATTAGGCGGTGAGATATTAGCCCAAGGCATGCATTTGGATAAGAATAAAAGCTGGGTAGTGGGTATCGAAAATATAGATTCTCCATTAGAAGAAAGATCTTACTCTGCTACGGTAGCACTAAAAAATGAAGCGATGGCTGCATCTGGAAATTACAGGAAATTTAGAGTAGATTCTTTGACTGGTGAAAAATATGTACATACCCTAAATCCAATTACAGGTTCTGCTGAAAAAAGTGATGTAACCAGTGCTACAGTGATTGCACCTACTTGTGCCTTGGCCGATGCTTATGCAACTGCATTTATGGCGATGGGACTTGAAAAATCTAAAAATGTTCTACCAAAACTTGCGGGAATTGAAGCATATTTAACCTATAATGATGCCTTAAATAAACCTCAAGTTTTTATTACCGATGGTTTTAAGAATAGATTGTTAGATTAGTTTTTTGCAGATTGGAATAATTTCTCCTTTTGCTAATCTAAATTTATCTATCTCTTGTTCTGAAAATGTATTGGTATAATCTTCTTCTAAAACTTCAAATCCTATAGAACGTAATTTGTCAAAATAATCTCGACCATAAACTCTTACGTGATCGTATTGTCCAAATATTTTTGCACGCTCTTTTGGGTCAGTAATATTGTCATCTTCAAAAGTGTAGGCTCTTGAAAGATCTTGAGGTATTTGAAAAATCCCTGTGCCTCCGGGAGCTAAAACACGATATAATTCTTGCATTGCTTTAGTGTCATCTGGGATATGTTCTAATACATGGTTGCAAAAAATAAAATCGAATTCGTTATCCTTGAAAGGTAAATCACAGATATCTGCTTTTACATCTGCTAGAGGGGAGTTTAAATCGGTAGTTATATACTCCAAGTTTTTCATTTTCCGAAAACGCTTATAAAATGCTTGTTCCGGTGCAAAATGAAGGACTTTATGTTTCTCTAAAAAAAAGGAAGTTTCATTTTTCAAATACAACCAAAATAATCGATGTCGTTCTAAGGATAGGGTGCTAGGTGATAATACATTCTCACGTACTTTTTCATAGCCATAGGGCATAAACCTTCTAAAAGATTTATTGTCTATTGGATCTGTATATTTATTGCCTTTCAAAAAAAACGCAATAAAAGGAGTTAAAATATAACTCACCCTAATAAGAAAAGTTCTTGGAAATAAATTTAGAAAAAATTTAAAATAATTTTGCATTTTAATGAATGCTTATAGCACTAAGTCTTTTTCTCTGAATTCATCTTCCTCATCACTTTCAATCCCCAATGCTTTATAAATATAAGCAAAGGTGGAAAGTAATTCTGGTTTGCCATTTACAATTGCTACGTCATGTTCAAAATGTGCACTTGGTTTTCTATCTTTAGTAAGTATTGTCCATCCGTCTTCTAGCTGTTCTATTCTTTTGGTTCCCATATTAATCATAGGCTCAATAGCAACCGTCATTCCTTCTACAAATTTCTTACCACGACCACGACGACCATAATTTGGCATCTCTGGATCTTCATGCATAGTTTTACCTAAACCATGGCCTACTAATTCTCTAACCACACCAAAACCCTGGGCTTCACAATATTGTTGAATAGCAAATCCAACATCTCCTACACGCTTCCCAACTTTAAGCTCTCGAATACCAACATATAAAGATTCTTTGGTAATTCTTAATAGCTTTTCTACTTCGGGTTTTATTTCACCAACCGCAAAAGTATAGGCATGATCTCCATAATATTCATTTTTTATGGCGCCACAATCTATAGAGATTATATCTCCTTCTATTAAGGGAGTGTCGTTTGGAATTCCATGTACTACCTGAGCATTAGGACTCATACATAAAGTGTTTGGAAAGTCATATAAGCCTAGAAATCCAGGAATAGCTTGATGATCTCTTATAAACTCTTCAGCTAACTTATCTAAATACAATGTAGTTACTCCAGGTTTTACTTCACTAGCAAGCATTCCTAGAGTTTTTGAAACTACCAAAGCAGCTTCACGCATTAATTCAATTTCTTCTTTAGATTTTTGTATAATCATACTATTTTATTAAAAACCGAACCACTTTTTTTTTGATTTCCTTTTAACTGGTTTTTCCTCACCAATTAATTCTTGATAAATTTCTCCCCATCCAAAAAAACCACCAACATTACGGTCGTCTATAAAGATGTCGGCATTAATCTTTCTACTATACTTTGGATTAAAATCCTCTTCAGGGAAGCTTTTATTTACTGCATAAAATACAATTCCATTTGCTTTACAAAAAGCAACAGCTTCATCTAATGCTTTTCCATTTCTATAGGTCCATAAGATTAGACGGTGGCCCTTTTCCTGAAGTTTTTTTAAAGTATCGAAAGCAAAAAGATTTTCTCTTCCTACTTTTGGATACTTGTCCTCAACAATAGTACCGTCAAAATCAACCGCTATAGTAAGTGTTTCTGATATCATGCTTTTAAATAATTTGCAAAATTACAAAGAATTATGCTCTATTTAAAGACTTACTCCGCATAAGAGTTTTTGTAACCAACTTCGTTGATAATGGCCAGCAAATCCTTTTCAAAATTTTCTTGCGCATATTCTACATAACGCCCAATTTCTTTATCTCCTTTGTATATGATAATAGTGGGAACATAAAGTATATCTAATCCCTTCTCTAAATGGTCTGGGGTGTCTTTATCATGAGAAACTGCAACCATAGTTAGCTTGGTATAATCAAATTTGGCAGCATCTAATATTTTGTACAATGCAGGAACCTCTCTTTGGCTATCACTACACCAGGTGCCCATAAATACTTTAATGCTAACGTCCTTTAGTTTTGGAGCTAATATTTCTATTGTTGTGCTATCTAAAACATGTTCCTTAAAATTTTCTTGGTACCAATCTAAAAATAATTCGTTTCTTAATCCATCTCTATTAACAACTCCTAAAAGCATCATCCCATCATCAATAGTATCTGGAACTATGGTGTTTATTTCACTATTGATTTCTGGTTTTATTTCTGAAATAACTTCTTTTTCTGAAGTGTTTTTACAAGACAAAAGTGTTGTAGCAAGAATAAATATATATATGTATTTCATTTATTATTTAATTATTATTGAATTTTGAGTCATTATTTCAGGTTTGTCAATTCCCATTAAATGTAAAATAGTTGGTGATATATCTCCTAATATTCCATTATTAATCTCAGTAATTTCTGGATCTACCAGAATCACTGGAACAGGATAAGTTGTGTGTGCTGTGTTTGGTGATCCATCTGGATTGATCATCATTTCGCAATTTCCGTGATCTGCTAATATTATAATAGAATACTCATTCTCTAATGCGGTTTCTACTACGCTTTTCACACATATGTCTACACTTTCACAAGCTTTTATTGCTGCTTCAAAAACACCTGTATGTCCTACCATATCTGTGTTAGCAAAATTTAAACAAATAAAATCTGCCGATTGTGATATTAACTCTGGAAGAATTTTATCTCGAACATTAAAAGCACTCATTTCGGGTTGCAAATCGTAAGTTGCAACTTTTGGAGAAGGGCATAGGATTCGATTTTCTCCAATAAAAGGATCTTCTCTACCTCCAGAAAAGAAAAAAGTAACGTGTGGATACTTTTCCGTTTCTGCAATTCGAATTTGAGTTTTATTATTTTTTTCTAATACTTCCCCTAAGGTGTTTGTTAAATTTTCTTTATTGTAAATTACTTTTATACCGTTAAAAGAATCGTCATAATTAGTTAGTGTAACAAAGTATAGTGGAATCTGTTTCATCCCAAATTCTTCAAAATTGTCTTGGGTAAGTACTTGGGTGAGTTGCCTTCCTCTATCGGTTCTAAAATTAAAGAAAATTACAACATCGTCTTTTTCAATTTTTGCAATTGGCTCTCCGTTTTCAGTTTTTACTATAGGCTTTATAAATTCGTCACTAACTCCTTCAGAATAACTTTTTTGAATGCTTTCTAAAATGTTTGTTGAATTTTCACCTATACCATTATGCAATAAATCGTAGGCTTCTTTAACTCGTTCCCAACGTTTATCACGGTCCATTGCATAATATCTTCCAATAACAGAAGCTAATTTTCCAGTAGTGTTTTCTAAATGATTTTCTATTTCAGAAATAAATCCAACTCCCGAATGTGGGTCAACGTCACGACCATCGGTAAAGGCATGTACAAAAACTTTTTCTAGATTTTCTTTATGAGCTGCACTTATTAACCCTTTTAAATGATCTATATGTGAATGAACCCCACCATTGGAAAGTAAACCCAAAAAGTGAACTTTTTTATCGTACTTCTTGGCATAACTGAATGCTTGTTGCAATACTGGTTCTTTAGACAAAGTGTCGTTTTTTACAGCAAGATTCACTTTCACCAAATCTTGGTATACAATACGACCTGCGCCCAAATTCATATGACCAACTTCACTATTTCCCATTTGTCCTTCTGGAAGTCCGACGTTTAAACCGTCGGTTCTAAGTTGAGCATTTGGGTATTTTTTATAAAGAGAATCTATATATGGAGTAGAAGCGTTGGAAATTGCAGATGACTTTGGGTCTTGGGTAATTCCCCAACCATCTAAAATAAGTAAAAGTACTTTTTTATTCATAAAATTAAAGTGGTATTCCTAGGCTAAAGCTTCGGAATATTTTCAACAAAGATAAAAACAATATCACTAAATTAATTCAGGATTGATATCCAAAATGTTTTCATCTCGGTATCTATTTATAAATTTATTGCTAAAGTGTTCATTGCCTAATATATTCTCTTCTTCAAAAACACTTTTTAAATCTAACCTTTTATATTCTTGAAGCATGGGCTTAGCTAGTGGGGCATAACTATAATGCCAAGGTTCATGTTTAAAGCCTTTTCTATCGGGATTCTTGGTATAAACTTCATAGAAACCAAACCTATTAGCATTTTCGTCCATCCATTTTTTTAATTTTGTATAGGGACCATTATTGTAATAATGTTCTTCTTCTAATATGCTTTCTGGCTTTGGTACGGAAGAATCAAATATATCAACATCAGTTCCCCAATGATGACGAGAAGTTCCTGGAATGGTAGAGTATTCAATAATTTTATTAATGGCTTGTTTTGGAGTCATGCCTTCCGATAGATATAAAGAATATTTATTTTCAAAAATTTGTTTTTGTTTTTCAAAACTTCGGTACGCAGAAACCACTCTAATCGCTACTTTAGCTTTATAAGCATGAGATTGCATGGTTACAAAACTGGAATAAGCTTTCGTTTTCATTTTGAAATCTAGCCCAATCATATCTGAGTTATCTTTACCTATTAATTCCTCTCGAGTATAAACTTCTTGAAACGGATTAAAGGCTAATTGTGGTAGAACAGAAAGGGATAGTCCTCCTAATAATGAGGTTTTTATAAATTGGTTTCTTTTCATAATTATTGGTAATTATTTTTGCAATATAAATTTGTGGGTTCGTTGTTGTAAATGAATTCTTTTACAAAATGTAAGCCGCATTTTTCAATTACACGTTGCGAAGCATAATTTTTAATATGTACTTGCGCATAAATTTCTTTTAATTTTAATTCTGAAAATCCATAATTAAGACAAGCTAAAGTGCTTTCGGTAGCATAGCCTTTATTCCATTGATTTTTAAAAAAACGAAAACCTACTTCAGTTATTTTATCCTTGGGATGATATTTAAGACCACAAAATCCTAAAAATTCTTGGCTTTCTTTTAAACAAACTGCCCATCTACCATAACCATAATCTTTATATGCCGAATAATTTTGAATAAAAAGTTCTGCTTCAGAAACAGATTTAAATGGTGGGTCTCCAGTATATTTAATAACTTCTGGGTCTTTGTTTAGATTGAAAAAATGAACTGTATCATCTATAGAGAATTCTCTTAAAAAAAGACGAGAGGAACTTGTGATGATTTTCATTTATTTATTCGATTAGTGTGCTTTTTATTTTATAAATTTAATGAAAATTTATGCTATGAAAACTTTTAAAAAATTAAATGCTATTTTACTTTTTGTTTTTGCATTATCTAATGTATGGTCGCAAAATGTAATGATAAGTAATCAACATTCCCCAAACGAACCCTCTATTAAAATAAACCCTCAAAATACGGATATATTAGTCGCAGGAGCGAATTTAAATAATTATTATTATAGTGCTGACGGTGGATTAACTTGGGATGAAAACACACTTGTTTCAAATGCTTACGGAGTTTGGGGAGACCCCGTTATTGATGTGGACCCAGATGGAAATTTTTACTTTTTTCATTTATCTAATCCCGCTAGTGGAAATTGGATAGATAGAATTGTTTGTCAAAAATCTACCGATAATGGAGAAAATTGGAGCGATGGTACCTATACTGGTTTAAACGGCACAAAAGCACAGGATAAACACTGGAGTATTATAGATAGAACTACTGGTGCTATATATATAACTTGGACACAATTTGATGTTTACGGAAGTTCAAGTTCATCTTGTAAAACTAAAATCATGTTCTCTAAATCAATGGATGGAGGAGATACTTGGTCTGATGCTTTACAAATTAGTATTATGGACGGGAACTGTATAGATGAAGACGATACGGTAGAAGGTGCTGTACCAGCATTAGGACCAAATGGCGAAATTTTTGTTGCTTGGGCAGGGCCAAATGGTATTGTTTTCAATAAATCTTTAGATGATGGAGATACTTGGTTAACAGAAGAAATTGAAATAGATTCTATGCCGGGTGGTTGGGATTATAATATTCCAGGAATTGATAGAGCTAATGGATTTCCTATTACTAAATGCGATTTAAGTGGTGGACCAAATCATGGGACTATATATGTAAATTGGTCAGACCAAAGAAATGGTACTAATGATACAGATGTTTGGCTAACAAAATCTATAGATTTGGGAGAAACCTGGAGTTCACCAGTTCGAGTAAATGATGATGCCCCTGGAAAGCATCAATTTTTTACTTGGATGGATATTGATCAAACCAATGGTAATTTATTTTGTGTTTTTTATGACCGAAGAAATTATACCGATTCTAATACCGATGTTTATTTAGCACATTCTACAGATGGTGGAATTAGTTTTGTAAATCAAGCAATAAGCGAGTCTTCTTTTGTGCCTAATGCAGGAGTTTTCTTTGGAGATTATACCAATATCACAGTTCATGATAATGTAGTACGACCTATTTGGACAAGACTTCAGGGTGGGCAATTAAGTATTTGGACAGATGTTACTCCATTTGAAGATTTGAATTCAGGAGAGTTTGAAGCTCAAAATATTGTAGATGCAGTTCAGTTTCCAAATCCAGCAACTAATATTAGTTATGTTTCATTTAAATTACACGAATTATCAAATATAAATTTAAAGCTCTATAACCAACAAGGAAAAGAAGTGTACAGTCTTAAAGAAAATGAACAAATGGATTACGGAAAATATATAATTCCTATTCCTGTTAATGATCTGGATTTACAAAGTGGAACTTATTATTGCAAACTGTCTATTAATGGTAATGTAAAGACTTTGAAAATGATTGTTGTTAAATAACATCGATATGAATTGTGACTTTAAAATAATTCCTGCTTCCGAAATTCTAATTATTTCTCCCTTATTGCAAAAATTAGGAGAACATAAGGTGCCAGTAAAGGATTTAAACCATCGAATTTTAGAAATGGCAAGTCAATCCTATGAATGTATCGGAATTTATAATTCTGATACATTAATAGGGATATGTGGGCTATGGTTTCAAACGAGGCATTATGCAGGTAAAAGTGTGGAACCAGATCATATTATTATAGATGAAGAATATCGTAATATGGGCATAGGGGATAAGCTCTTTAAATTTATTTATAGTTACGCTTTGAAAAAGGAATGTAAGTGGGTAGAATTAAATACTTATGTTAGTAATTATCCTTCACATAAGTTTTATTACAATCAAGGTTTTGTAATTAAAGGCTATCATTTTATAAAAGAATTATAATAGGAATAAATCTAAAATAATTTAAAAAATATCGAGATTAGACTCATTGTTTAATTCATAAGGTTCTTTTCCTTGTTCAAATATTCTTGCAGAATGAGAACCTTTTAAAACAATAGAATTTCCTTTAACTCTTAACCAGCTTCCTTCTCTAACCCCTACAACAGGAATTGTATTTTGGGTATGAAATTCCTTGATTCGGGTTTCTCTAGTTTCCCCCATATGTTTACTGTTAGGATCTGGGTCTAAATAATGTGGATTAATATTAAATGGTATCACTCCCAAACACTTGAATGAAGGAGGATATACAATAGGCATGTCGTTGGTTGTATTTATTGTTGTGCCGCAAATATTGCTTCCCGCACTAGTACCCAAATAAGCCAAACCATTAAAAATAGCTTCTCGTAAAGCTTGCATTACATTTTTCTTGTATAATTGAGAAACTAACACAAAAGTATTTCCACCACCAACAAAAACTCCTTTAGCTTTATGAATGGCTTCTATTGGATCTTCAAAAGTATGGATGCCTACCACTTGTTTGTTTATTTTAGAGAAGGCTTTCGCTGCGATATTTGTGTATTCATTGTGGGAAATACCGCTAGGTCTAGCATAAGGGATAAATAAAATCTCATTAGTTTCAGAAAAGAGTTCCTCTAATTCCTCTAATAAATAAGATAAAAAAGTTCCATTATGAATTGTTGAGGTACTTGCTACGATGATGTTTTTCATGAAAATTGAATTTTAGGGTAAATTTAACAAACCCTAACACATACTTTAAGGTTTTTATAAGAAATGATTTATTAACTTTGGGATATGGTCAAAAAACTACTTTATTTCTTATTATTACTTTTTTCTTTTACTACATTTTCTCAAGAAATTACCCGTATTAAAATTAATGGAAAGATAACAACATTAAAAGGGGAAGATGTAGAAGGGATAAACATTTATAATAAATCTTCTCAAAAAGGAACCATTACTTCAAAAAATGGAGCATTTGAACTCATGGTTGCAGAAAATGATCGTGTTTTTATTAGTGCTACACAATTTCAACGGTTTTCAGTTATTATTGATGATGGGATTATTGAATCCAAAAGAATGTATGTTTTCTTGAACCCAGTTGTAAATCAGTTAGATGAAGTGGTTATTCGTCCCTATGACATCTCAGGAAATATTGTTGCAGATGTAAAAAGGGTGGATATAGTAGATGTAAACCAAAATTTAGATTTGTCGTATGAAAACCTTGAATACGGATATGAATTTTCGGATGATGCGCAATCTTCAATTAGAGGAAATAAAGCGGAAGAAGCATACTTTAATGGACCTGTACAAGGGGGTGGAGATATTTTAGGTTTGGCTAATTTGTTTTTTCCGAATAAAAAGAAAACAGAAAGAGAAGTCATTTCAGAAACCGAATTGAAAACAGATGCTGTTCAAAAGAGATTTGGAAATGCATATATCTCAAAAACGTTTAATATACCTGAAGAAAAGGTAAATGAGTTTATTTATTTTGTAGAAGAAAACGGAATCGATAAAAAATTACTTCAATATGAAAATGAATTACTCCTAATAGAATACCTGCATATACAGAGTAAAAAATATTTGAAACAGGCACATGAAGAATAGTATTCTTTCTGTCTTCTTCTTGTTTTTTGTTTCTGTAATTTCTGCACAACGTCATACCATAAAGGGAAAGATTACCAATTCGGTCGATGTAGAAGGTATTCATATCATAAATAAAACTTCTAGATTTAACACGGTATCCAATAATTTTGGAGATTTTGAAATTGAAGCCTCTATAAACGATACCATCATGTTTTCGTCTATACATTTTAGGATCGAAGAAATTGTTGTCACAGAAAAGATATATACGGAAGAATATCTGGAAATTGGATTAGAAGAAATGGTCAATCAGCTGGATGAAGTATTTATAGGAAATTCTTTAACTGGTAATATGGCTAACGATTTAAAGAATATAAATGTAGAAGAGACTTTTAATTTTGATGATGTGGGGATTCCAGGTTTTAAAGGAGTCCCAAAAGAAAAGATTGTACCACTTGCAGCTGCAGCATTTCCAGCAAGTGTTAATATTGAAGCATTATATAAGCATTTTACCGGCTATTATAAAAAGCTATTAATTAAACGCAAATGGACTTCTGAGAATCATACTATAGTCCGAATTATAAATTTTTATGGATTTGATTTCTTTAAAGATGCCTACGAAATTCCAAATAATAAATTATATGATTTCCTTCTTTTTTGTATTGAAACAACGAACCTTCAGCAGGATTTTAAAGATGATAATTTATCTGGGGTTTTGAATATATTTGAAACTAATTCTGAAGAATATATCTCTAGAATTGTCATAAAAAAGGAGTAATATGTAACCTGAAAATAAAAACAGAGTCTTATAAATATGAAATACATTAAAACCGTCTTTGTTCTCCTTCTTTTTCCATTGTTAATGAGTTCTACTTCTCATAAATTTTATGTGAGTACTACTAATATTGAATTTGTAAAAGAGAAGAAAACATTACAAATAATAACAAAAATATTTACGGAAGATATTGAACAAGCATTACAAGCTAGATATAACCCTTCCATAACTTTAGATTCAAAAAAAGAAACAGAAACAGATGAATCCTACTTAAAAAAATATTTACTTCAAAAAATTAAAATTGAAGTAAATGGAGTCCCGGTAGTACCAACTTATCTTGGAAAAGAATACGATATCGATATTGCAAAAATATATTTAGAAATTGAAAATGTTTCAGAATTAAAATCCATTGAAATTGAAAATAAAGTTTTGATCGATATGTTTTCAGAACAACAAAATATAATTCACTTAACAACACCAGATAGTAGAAGAAGCCTTATTCTAGAAAAATCAAATCCTAAAGGTGTGTTAAACTTTAAGTAAACAATTTTTATTTTGCTTAAAAAAACTATTTTTAGAACCTAAAAAAAATAATTTAATCACAATACGTAATCTATGAAACTATTAAAACACTT
>CAJXYJ010000062.1 GCA_913063255.1 uncultured Flavobacteriales bacterium
TTAAGCATCCAGAAAGAGTATAAGTTTAACTATTTACGAAGGGATATTTTTGAATTACAAGAATTTGCAAATGTAGGTCAGACTTATAATACCTTAGCCTACGATTTTAAAGACACCAACCTCAAACCTTTATTTGCTGCACAATCTCATCATTTTAATTATAAAGAAATAGATGAGATAAAATATTTTCATGTGCCAACTCCTTTAACCGAACTATACTTTAAAACCGCTTTTAAACAGGGACAACAGTTAGATGCTTTTTTTACGATTAATTTATCAGAACAATTTAATTTTTCTGTTGAATATATGGGAGTAAGGTCTTTAGGCGCTTATCAACATAGCTTGACTAGTACCGGAAATTTTAAATTTACTTCTAATTATCATACAAAGAATAATAAATATCAAATTCTTACTCATGTTACAGCGCAGGATATTTTAAATGAAGAAAATGGCGGACTTACAGAATCCTCTATTATACTTTTTAGGGAAGATGCTAGTGATTTTAAAGATAGGGGGAGATTAGATGTAAATTTTGAGGATGCTGAAAATTTATTAAAGGGGTTTCGATTATATATAGATCAAGAATACCAACTCATACAAAAAAAGGATAGTTTGTCAACAACAAGTTTAAGCTTAGGAAATAAAATAAGTTTTGAAGATAAATCTTATTTATATCGTCAAGATAGACCTTATGATGGTTTTGGAGAATCGTATGTAAGTTCCAATCTAAATAAAAAAGTTAAGCTAGAAGATTTTAATGTGCAAGCTTATTCGCGTTTTGAAAATTCGACAATAGGAAACCTAACTGCTTTTATTGGATATACCGATTATAATTATGGTTATGATTCAGTATTGTATTTAGATGCAGGAACCATTACTAATAGATTAAAAGGGGAACTTGTGCAAGCTGGAGCTACATATAAAAAGAGTTTTGGCGGCTTTCAGATATTTGGAGAGGGAGCCCTAAATATATCTGGAGATTTTGATGCTACGTTTTTAAAGGCAGGAGCTGCGTATAGTATTAATTCTAAAAACAAGGTTACCGCTGAAATCAAAACCCATTCCGTAGCGCCAAATTTTAACTACTTGTTATTCCAAAGTGATTATAAAAATTACAATTGGCAAACAGATTTTGATAATGTGAAGACCCAGCAATTTGAAGTTCATTTGGAGTCTACTAATATTGTTAATGCCTCTGTTTCTTATTCGGGTATCGATAATTATACTTATTTTACTATAAAGACGAACGACTCTACACCTACACCTCATCAATATAAAGATCGTGTAGATTATGTAAAAGTAAAATTACAAAAAGAGTTTCGCTATAAAAAGTTCGGATTAGAAAACACCTTATTGTACCAAGAAGCTTTAAGTGGAGAAGAGGTTTTAAACGTGCCACAATTTATAACTCGTAATACTCTATTTTTTCATGACGAATGGTTTAAAAAGGCCTTATATGCCCAAACAGGAATTACCTTTAAATATTATGCTAATTATAATATGAATGCCTACGATCCTGTTTTAGCAGAGTTTTATGTGCAAAACCAGCAGGAGTTAGGAGGTATTCCTTATTTTGATATTTTTTTTAATGCCAAGGTGCAACAAATACGTTTTTATTTTAAATACGAAAATTTTGGTGCCTTATTTAGTAGTGAAAAAGAATATTTTGCTGCACCTGGATATCCCTACCGGGATGCGGTTATACGATTTGGTATTGTTTGGAATTTCTTTATGTAAAAGATTGTGTAATTTATAGTTTTGTATTATGTTGTTATTTTAACTTTGCTAAACTTTGTGCAATAGCTTCAGTGTATTTGTCTGCAGCTTTTATCGCATCTTTAGGATCGGTTATTTTTGTAGTTGTAGCAGCTAACAATTGATCACCATCCTCTTTATCTAAATTGTAAAATAAAGTCTCTAAAACATATTTTTTTGTAGTTGAAGTATAGCTACTTCCTGTTCCGTAATAAGTTCCAAATGACGAATAAGAATATGGATGCATATAATAACTGTTAAAACCACCATAATATCTAGGGTAGTATGAAGAGTAAGGGCCCATCATTCCCATACCCATATAGTCATCATAATAATTTGTAGTTGTAGTTTCTTCATAATCTTTTAAGACACTAATACAAACAGCATCGTAACCTTCGTAACCAAAAATATCACGGATTAGTTTTTGTCTTTCTTCTGTCATTTCTTGATCCGGATTCATTTTAGGGAATCTTGTAAAGCTTTCGGTTGCTTTGTATCCAGCGGCTCTTAGTTTATTAGCGATACTGGTTTCAAAATCTGCGCGAACTCCTGCATCTGCCGTTCTAGCGATTACCAATATATTTCTATCACTTAAATCTTCTTTTGCATTTTCTCCTTTCCAAGCGCTTAATACTTTAACCTGTGTGTTACAGCCAGTAAATAAAGTTAGTACTAATGCAATTATGATGTAGTTTAAATTTTTCATAGGTATTTTATATAAATTTTCTAAAAGGAAATTTTAATTTTGTAATTAGTCTTTTAGCAATCCTCTAGAGATTACGATTTTTTGAATTTCTGAAGTACCCTCATAAATCTGAGTAATTTTTGCATCCCGCATTAATCGTTCTACATGATACTCTTTTACATAGCCATTACCACCATGTACTTGAATGGCTTCGATTGTTACATCCATAGCAACTTGTGAAGCATATACTTTAGCGATTGCACTACTCATATCATAATTGTTGCCCTGATCTTTGTCCCAGGCAGCTTTATGTACTAATAATCTAGTAGCTTCAATACTGGTAAGCATGTCGGCTAATTTAAAAGCAATGGCTTGATGGTTGCAGATTTCTGTACCAAATGATTTTCTAACTTTAGAATAGTCACGTGCCAACTCATAGGCTCCAGCTGCAATTCCTAATGCTTGTGATGCAATTCCAATTCTACCACCACTTAAGGTTTTCATAGCAAAGGTAAATCCAAAACCATCTTCTCCGATTCTATTTTCTTTGGGAACTTTTACATCGTTAAATATTAGTGAATGTGTATCACTTCCACGAATCCCTAATTTATCTTCTTTGGGTCCAATAACAAATCCGTCCCAGCCCTTTTCTACAATAAATGCGTTAATACCACGATGTTTTTTCTCTCTATCGGTTTGAGCAATCACAATATAATAATCGGCAGAGTTTCCGTTGGTAATCCAATTTTTAGTTCCGTTTAAAATATAATGGTCTCCATGGTCTATAGCAGTAGTTTTTTGTGAAGTAGCATCAGATCCAGCTTCGGGTTCACTTAAGCAAAAAGCACCTAACTTTTCTCCAGAAGCTAATTTGGTAAGGTATTTTTGTTTTTGATCTTCATTGGCGTATTTTTCAATTCCGTAGCAGACCAAAGAATTATTTACAGACATAACCACACTTGCAGATGCATCAATTTTAGATATTTCTTCCATAGCTAGAGAATAGGACAATGCATCCATTCCGCCACCTCCATATTTAGGGTCAACCATCATGCCTAGAAAACCAAGTTCCCCCATCATTTTAATTTGCTCGCTTGGAAACTCTTGCTTGTTATCTCGTTCTATAACTCCTGGTAATAATTCATTATTGGCAAAATCACGAGCTGCATCGCGTATCATAATTTGCTCTTCGGTAAGACTAAAATCCATTGAAAACAGTATTAATTATATCAAAAAAAAGATAAGCAAAGATACTTTTAAAATCTTAAATCTCAAACCTCAATTCTGATTGATATTTCGTCCTTTTTTAGTATTTCTGACCTAATAGTAATATAGTTGGAAATTGGTATTTTTAAATGTATTTTTATTTAATAATTTGAATAAATTAATTTGAAAAAAAAGAACTATCATGTAATTGGCGTGATGAGTGGTACCTCATTAGACGGAGTTGATCTTGCACAATTGAAGTTTCAAATTTCCGATGAAGGAGTTTGGAGTTTTGAAATTCTAAAATCGGAAACCCTGCCATATTCCAAACTTTGGAAAAAGAATTTGCAAGAAGCTATTTCATATTCTAAAGAAAAGATGGTTGGTTTTAATGCTGCTTACACGAAATATTTGGTAGATGTAATTTCAGAATTTATTAATAAACATAAAATTGAAAATTTAGACGGAATTTGCAGTCATGGACATACCATATGGCATCAACCTGAAAATGGTCTTACCTTACAAATAGGTAATTTACCCATAATAGCTAAATTGATAAATGAAAAAGTTATTTGTGATTTTAGAGTTCAAGATGTTGATTTTGGTGGGAATGGAGCGCCATTAGTTCCTATAGGAGATCGATTGCTTTTTGAAAGATATGATTACTGTTTAAATCTAGGGGGATTTGCAAATATTTCTTTTGAAAATAAAGATCTAAAAAGAATTGCATTTGATGTCTGTCCAGTTAATATTGTTTTAAATAAATATGCAGAATTGTTTGGTAAGCAATACGATGATGAGGGGAAAATTGCCGCTTCAGGAAAGTTGAATCTGACATTGCTTGAAAAATTAAATAACTTGGATTATTACTCCATAAAGGCACCGAAATCTTTAGGATTAGAATGGGTGCAAGACAAAATATTTCCAATGTTGGGAGATTCGGGATCTGTGGCCGAAGATATTTTGCACACATTTGTAGAGCATGTCGCTATTCAGTTAGCAAGACAATTTCCAGATGAAGCTTCAGTTTTAATAACAGGGGGCGGAGTGTATAATAGATATTTAATAGAAAGATTAAAATCACATTCAAATACAAAGATAGTTATCCCCACTTCAGAACTTATAGAATACAAAGAAGCATTAATTTTTGGTTTGTTAGGAGTGTTGCGTTTAAGAGATGAAGAAAATTGTTTGTCGAGCGTTACTGGTGCGAAAGAAGATCATTCTTCAGGAAAAATAATTATCCCCTAAATTTATTGGAAAGATTCTTTTTTTATTACCTTCAACCCTTTAAATATTAATTCAAAATAATAAATTTGTTATTATTTTCTTCTTTATAATTAACTAAATATCTAATACATGACGTCTATTATTATATTAATTTTTGTTATTGGTTACCTTTCCATTACACTAGAACATCCTTTAAAATTAGATAAAACGGTTCCAGCATTATTAATGTCCGCAATAATTTGGGCTGTACTTGCTATTGGTTTTCATAATGGATGGTTTAATATAATAGATACACACGAAAATGTTTTTAGTTTTTTAACAGGTGGAGAAACAGCGCAACATGGTTTTGAAAATACCTTATTGCATCATTTAGGGAAGACTGCAGAGATACTTATCTTTTTAATTGGGGCGATGACCATAGTTGAAATTATTGACCTTCATAGGGGATTCGAAATTTTAAAAAGTGCTGTTCGTACTAAAAGTAAGAAAAGATTATTATGGATTATTGGAATTTTAGCGTTTGTGCTTTCTGCAATCATAGATAATTTAACGGCAACTATTGTATTGGTTACTTTGTTAAGAAAATTAATACATAACAAAGAAGAACGTCTTTGGTATGCAGCAATGGTAGTTATTGCAGCTAATGCAGGAGGGGCTTGGTCTCCAATTGGAGATGTAACAACAACGATGCTATGGATCGCAAATAAAGTGACCGCAATGGGACTTGTAAAAACAGTAGTAATTCCTTCGATTGTTTGTTTTGTAGTGCCATTTTTTATTGCAGGAAACTTAAAGGTTTTCAAAGGAAATATTAAAGTGGATACGAAGATGAATATAGAAGCAGAACGTTTATTAAGCAGTAAAACAATGCTTTATTTGGGATTAGGAATGATTGTTTCTGTTCCAGTTTTTAAGACCATAACACATTTACCACCATATATTGGAATGATGTTAGCGCTTGGTGTAGTTTGGTTAGTTTCTGAATACATCCATCCAGAAGAAGACTTTTCAGACGAAAGGCGACATTTGTATTCTGCACATAAAGCATTATCTAGAATTGAGATTTCAAGTATTTTATTTTTCTTAGGAATCTTAATGGCTGTAGCCGGTTTAGAGTCTTTGGTTTATGGAGCAATAGATGGAGTAGAAGTAGGAACACTTCGTTATGTAGCAGAGTTATTACAAGGTGCTATACCTAATCAAGATGTTGTTGTTATTTTACTAGGGATACTTTCTGCTGTAATTGATAATGTTCCTTTAGTTGCTGCATCCATTGGTATGTACGATTCGCCTACAGATTCTGTACTATGGCATTTTATTGCCTATTCTGCTGGAACAGGTGGTTCTATGTTAATCATAGGATCTGCTGCAGGTGTTGCTGCAATGGGAATGGAAAAAATAGATTTTATTTGGTATCTTAAAAAAGTTGCTTGGTTAGCATTTGCAGGATTTATTGTTGGTGCTGCTGTCTTTTTACTTTTTGAAAGAGTATTATTTAGTTAAACTATTTTAAATCTAACAATTTCTTAAACCGAATCTCGTTATTCAATTTAAACCTATATCTACATGATTAATTTTTTAATCCAAGACGGTTCTGAAAAAGTTATTCAGGATCTTGAACCAATTGTTGAAGAAAAAACACTTTCCATCATGGAATTGTTGATGAATGGAGGGGCAGCAGGCCAAATAATAATAGGGGTGCTGTTTGTACTTCTTTTTGTGGCTGTCTATCTTTATTTTGAACGGATTTTTGCAATTAAAGCTGCAACTCATTACGATCGTAACTTTATGAACCAGATTAAGGATAATGTGTCCAGTGGGAATATAAAGGCTGCAAAAGATTTGTGCGCTCAGCAAAACACACCAGTTTCTAGACTTACAGAAAAAGGAATATCTCGTATTGGAAATCCCTTAGAAGATATTAATACTGCCATTGAAAATGCAGGAAAATTAGAAGTATATAAATTGGAAAAAAACGTGAGTATCCTAGCTACAATAGCAGGAGCTGCACCTATGATTGGGTTTTTAGGTACCGTAATCGGAATGGTATTAGCATTTCACACTTTAGCAACCAGTAGTGGTCAGGCAGAAATGGGAACCCTTGCAGAAGGAATTTACACTGCAATGACAACCACAGTTGCTGGATTGATTGTTGGGATTATAGCCTATATAGGTTACAATCATTTGGTGGTTAAAACCGATAAAGTAGTGCACCAAATGGAAGCAACTGCTGTAGACTTTTTAGACCTTTTAAATGAACCTGCTTAATGAATTTAAGAGGAAGAAATAAAGTAAGTGCGGAGTTTAGTATGAGCTCAATGACAGATATTGTTTTCCTGTTATTGGTATTTTTCTTATTAACATCACCATCCATTACCCCAGATGCATTAGATTTAATATTACCTAAAGCAAAAGGAAAAACTACAAACAAGCAAAATGCTTCGGTAAGTATTACTAAAGATGGAGCTTATTATGTGAATAAAGAACGGGTAAGTGAATTTAGTATAGAATCAGAATTAAAGAAAGCTTTAAGTGGAGAAGAAAATCCGACATTAATTCTTCGTGCCGAAGAAGGAGTGCCTATTGAAGACGCGGTTTTTGTTATGGATATTGCCAATAAAAATAACTATAAAGTTGTGTTGGCAGTACGCCCCAATTAGTTACTTGTCATTCAGAACGAATGTGAAGAATCTCTACTCCATTAATAATATACCATGAGTTTACTAGATACAATACATAAAAGGAAGAGTATGAGAATCACTGTGGTTATACACGTGATTATTTTGCTGTTACTATTTTATGTAGGATTATCTTATTTAGATCCACCACCAGAAAATGGTATAGCTGTTAATTTTGGAACGATGGATACTGGAAGTGGTAATGTACAACCTACAGAAAAGATAAAAACCGCTCCCAAGCCTACTACTACAAAACCTGTAGTTCAACAAAAAGCAGAAATAAAAGAAGAAGTTGTTACTCAAGATAATGAAGAGGCGCCTGTTATTAAAAAGGAAGAGAAAAAAGAAGAAGTAAAAGAGGTGGTTGAAGAAGTTCCAGAAAAAGAAGAGCCAGTTAAGGAGCCTGAAAAAAAGCCAGACCCAAAACCCGATAAATCTACTACAGATGCACTTTCTAGTTTGATAAATGGACCGAAAAGTGACGGTGTAGATCAAGGTGGTGAAGGCGATAATAAAACAGGAGGAGATAAAGGGGATCCTGATGGCGATCCCAATGCAAAAAGTTATTACGGCAACGGAAAAGGATTAGATGGCGATGGAAATTATATGTTAGGAGGAAGAAAAGCGCTTAATAAAAAGAAGATTGTACAAGATTGTAATGAAGCTGGTACTGTTGTGGTAAGTATAGAAGTAGATAGAAATGGAAATGTAATCAAGGCAATGCCTGGAGTTAGAGGAACTACTAATAATTCTCCCTGTTTATTAGATCCTGCAAAAAGAGCAGCTCTAGCTACAAAATTTAATAAAGACGATAAGGCACCTTCTAAACAAATTGGAAAAATTATCTATAGATTTAGCCTTTCGGAATAGAATTTTATAACTAATATTTTTTTTAACAAAATTCTTCAAAATATTAGTTTAAACGAATAATCAAGTTATTCATCGATTTGTGCTTTTTTTTTGATTAATAATAAATAAATATTTCATATATTTATTTCCCATTCATAACTGATATTTACATATTTATATCAGTATATCCCTGATGATTGTTAAGTTTTTAGACTCTTTTATCTATTTTGATAATTAGGAAATTTCAATTGTTTATTAGATAAATAGATGTTTTTTTCTTTTTACTTACTACTATGTTTAAAACACACATTAATTAAATATATGATCATGAATAAAAAATTATACTGTTATTTCTTTTTTTTACTAATTTCTAGCATTGGTCTTTCTCAAAATGTTTCCTTATCTATTGTTTCTACTCAAGGTGGATTTGATAAAACAGAAAATATAAGTCTTGAATGGACCTTAGGTGAAAGTTTTATTGAAACCGCAAACCTTCAAAATGAAATTTATACCCAAGGATTTCATCAACCATTTTTAAATAATAGACTTGAACTTCAAGATCAATCCTTTGATTTCGATATTCTTATTTCTCCAAACCCAGTATATTCTCTTGTTAATATAAGTGTAATCACTTCGGTTAATTCCCAATTAATCATAAGTCTTTATGATATCTATGGAAGGCATATAAAGCAGATTTCAGCTTTTACAACAGATAGTCTAATCGATATGAATGTAGACGGCTTGTCTTCGGGTACTTATATCTTGAATATTTCAGATATCGAAGGGTCTGTTATTCAGTCACATAAAATAATTAAATATTAAAAAGCAACTAATTAATAATCAATAAATTAAATCATGAAAAAACTATTAATTCTCATTAGTTTAACTGTACTGTTTGTTCCTTTAATGAACAGTCAAACAGTTCCTCAAGGAATGAAATATCAAGCTGTAGCCAGAGATCTTTCCGGTGAAGTCATGGCTAATCAGCAAGTGTTTTTAAAGATTCAACTCTATAGTAATATTGATTCTCCAATGATACATTATACCGAAGCACATGCTACTTCTACCAACCAGTTTGGTTTATTTTCTCTTGTTATAGGAGAAGGTATTGTAGAGAGAGGTGTGTTTAATGATGTTCCTTGGGGTACAGAAGATATTTGGATGGGAATCGCAATCAAAGATAAAGAGGGGGCTAATTTTGAAACCATTAGTAATAGCAAGTTACTGGCTGTTCCTTATGCTTTTCATGCCTTTACGGCCAATGAATTAATCAAGGAAAGAGGTCCTGGAAATGGTGTGCCTGCTCAAGTTTGGTCACTTTTCGGGAATTCCAATTCAAATTCAGATAAAGATAAATTAGGGACAACAGATTATGTAGATCTTGTTATGATTACCGATAATTTAGAGCGATTAAGAATATCAAAAGACGGTGATATTAACATAACCAATAGTTTAAGTGTTGGAGTGGATCTTGATGTTGGGAATAACTTATATGTGCATAATGATACCTTTCTTGATGAAAATGTAGAGATGAACATTACAGGAGGATCCACTATAAATCATGGGGATTTTACTGTTAATAATACAAGTAATACTCTACTTACAGGTAATCTCGATGTAAACGGACTTGGGCAATTTGACTCAAACATTAATATAGATGCAAGTACTGTAACAGATCATTTGGTTGTAACTAGTGAAGCTTCACCAGATCCTGCACCTCGATTTGGAAGCATTTCCGATGTAAGAGGATACTTTGTAGCCGATAGTATTTCTATTGTTGGAGGCTTAGATATAGGTGGAAGTTTAAGGGTCCACGGAGATTCTGTTGTTGTTGATCAACACTTACGTGTAGGAGGAACTACCACATTACAAAGTACTCTTAATGTAACAGCAGGTAGTAACTATATTGCTAACTTTGTTAATAGTAGCAATGCTAATGGAATAAGTATCCAAGTGGCTGCAGCAACTCCTGCAAACGCAAATAACTTTGTTACATTTAAGAATAACTCAGGATCAACAGTAGGGCGTATAGAAGGTGAAACACTGGTTGAGCTTTTGACCAATGATGAGTATATTCAGGAAAAAGGATCATTAGATTTGGCCGTAACTATGGCAACAATTGATGTGGTTACTGGAGGTGTTGCAATTGTAATGGCAGCAGCAGATATTGTAGGTGCCGCTACATCGTCAACTGGATGTGCAGGGGTAGGTGCTTGTGTAACCGCTCCGATACCCTCATTAATTGCTGCATCAATAGCAAACGAAATTGCAGTGATTGCAGATGAAGTTTCTATAGCAATTGGGTTAGATGATGCTATTACACAACGCGATTTTTTTGTAACAAATTCAGCTGCAAATATTGGGGTAACCTATCAATCGGGTAGTGGTGATTATGCAGAATGGTTGCCAAAAGCTAATTTTTCTGAAAAATTTATACCAGGATATGTTGTAGGAATGAAAAATGGTAAGATTTCATTGAATACCGAAGGAGCCGATAAGTTGTTCGTAATATCTACTAAGCCTATTGTATTAGGAAATATGCCAGAAATAGGTAAAGAAGAGGATTATGAAAAAGTAGCTTTTATGGGTCAGGTTCCAGTTCATGTTATAGGTAAAGTAAATGCGGGAGATTATATACTCCCTTCAGGTTTTAGCAATGGATTTGCTAAAGCAATATCTCCAGCCAATATGAAAGCTGATGATTATGCACACATTGTCGGAATGGCTTGGTCTTCATCAAAAAACAATTCATACAATCAGATTAATGTGGCAATTGGCTTAAATGCTGGTGATATTAGTAAAGTGGTTGCAGAGCAAAGTAAAGAGATTGATGAGTTAAAAAGAAAAAATAATGAGACAAATGAAATTCTGGCAAGATTGCTTCCTGGATTTAAAGAAGCTGCTGGTTTAGAAGGTGAATTTATTGTTGTAGAAGAATCTCAAGACCATGTGGCCTCTGTGAATCAAACTGATTTAAACTATCTAACACCCGATTCAAGTAATATAATATATTTCGAAATAACTAGAAAACAGATAAATGAAGGTGCTGTTTTAGCTGAAAAGATGTTTGTAGAAAATGGAGGGGATATTACTACACATCCCTTTTGGAAACGTATGAAATCTGACCCTTCGTATAGTGATCAGGTTATAAATGAGCTAACAGTTAAGCTGAATAAGACAATTCACATGCATAAAGAAGTAAATAAATAAAAGAATGGATATTATGTAAAATCTAAAGCTAGAATTATTAATTCTAGCTTTTAAATAAATCTAATTAAAATCTTTAAAAGGACTGTTTCAAAAATTTTGATGCGGTCCTTTTTGTTTTACCTTATATTTTCAATAAATATGAAAACATTCAACAAGCAAATAGAAAAGGTCATTTGCAGATTTAACCTTTTGGAATAGAATTGTAAAACCATAATTCTAAGACATTTTTCAATATCTTTATAGCAAATAAATTAAATGCTATGATTCGCTTAATCTTACTTCTATTAGTTGCATCAATTTCTTTGATCAGTTGCACTAATTCTTCAGAAAAAAAAACTATTAAAACCGCTAAAATTGAAAAATCCCCTCATGACTTTATGTTTATGCAGCGTGCTTATCCTACTGGAGAAATTAAAAGTGATGCTTATTCAAAAGCCATTCAATGGAAAAAAGAACAAATCAATCGAAGTTCTAATGCCGATGTAATTTGGGAGTTTTCAGGACCAAATAATATTGGAGGAAGAATTACAGATATAGAAATCCCTATAGATCAAGCAGAAACCTATTATGTGGGTGCAGCTTCTGGTGGGATATTTAAAACTACAGATGGGGGCGCGAATTGGATCCCGATTTTTGATGAACAAGAAATGCTTTCCATTGGGGATATGGAAATTTCAAAAAACAATACCGATGTCATATGGGTTGGTACTGGTGAAGTAAATGCTGGAGGAGGTTCTTTGGCCTATGATGGAAACGGTATGTTTAAAAGTGCCGATGGAGGAATTACTTGGGAATCTAAAGGACTTTCAAATGTAGGGAGTATTGGTAAAGTTTTAATTGACCCAAACGATGATGAAACTATTTTTGTGGGTGCTATGGGGCCACTTTTTAGAAAAGATACACAAAGAGGAGTATATCGTTCTACAAATGATGGAGATACTTGGGAGCAGGTTTTATTTGTAAGTGATTCTACGGGTATTATCGATATGTCTATTCATCCTACTAATGGAGATATATTATATGCTGCCAGTTGGGAACGGATTAGACGACCAAATAACAGACAGTATGGAGGGGAGACCTCAAGGATTTATCGTTCACAAAATGGAGGAGATGATTGGTCAGAATTGACTAATGGATTACCAAGTAACCCAGAAAATAAGGGTAGAATTAGTATTGATATATCACAATCTAATCCAGATGTATTATATGCGTTTTATACTGATAAAATTGGAAATGTTGAAGGGACTTTTAGAACAGATGATGGAGGAGATTCATGGACTCAAGTTAATTCCATAAACAATGGCACTTCTTATCATTGGTGGTTTGGAGGGATATTTGTAGACCCAACCAATGAAGATGTTATTTATAATTCAGGATTTGTTATGGAAAAATCTATTGATGGCGGTGCAACTTGGGGTTCTACTTTCTCTAATGTTCATGTAGACCAACATGCGGTAGCTTTTAATGCATCTGTTCCAGATGAAGTATTAATTGGTAATGATGGAGGTTTGTATAAAAGTTCTAATAATGGAGCCACCTCTGTAAAAGATAATACCTTGCCAATTACACAGTTTTATCGATTTTATGTAGATGCCCAAAATGCAAATAAAGTTTATGGAGGTTCACAGGATAATAATACTATTAGAACCACAACAGGTGGCTTGAACGATTGGCAACCCATTTATGGAGGAGATGGATTTCAACCCCTAGTAGATCCAACCAATACCAATGTGATTTATGCCTTATCACAAAATGGGAATATGGGGAAATCTATTGATGATGCTGCTAGTTTTCAAAATTTAGGTTCTCATGGTACTCGTAAAAATTGGGATACACCAATTGCCTTCGACCCTAATAATTCTCAAATTCTTTATTATGGAGGTAATCAAATGTTTAGAACTGAGAACGCAGGAGAGAATTGGTTTATAATAAGTTCAGATTTAAGTAATGGACCCCATAGTGGTAATTTAGCATTTGGTACAATTACAACAATCGATGTTTCTCCTTTAGATAGCAATGTTATTTATGCCGGCACCGATGATGGAAATGTATGGGTAACACAAGATGGAGGTTCTAATTGGGATTTAATTTCAGCAGCATTACCAAATTTATGGACGACTAAAGTATTAGCTTCAAGAGAGGATGTTTCTTCAGTATATGTAACCTTCTCTGGTTATCGCTATGGTGAGGATAATGGTCATGTGTTTAAGAGTACCGATTATGGTGCAAATTGGGTTGATATTTCTAATAATTTACCAGATATTCCTGTAAACGATATTTTAAAAGACAGTTATGGAAATTTATTTTTAGGAACCGATATTGGTGTCCTTGCCTCCCTAGATGAAGGTGCAAATTGGCAGCCATTAGGATTAAATATGCCTTCTGTTGTGGTGACCGATATGTATATTCATGAGGCTGCAGAATATTTATATGTAGCAACTTATGGACGTTCAAGTTATAAATTAGATATTTCAGAAAATGTTTTAGGAAATGAAACGAATCTATTTGCTTCGGAAGTAAAAATATATCCAAATCCAGCTACCAATTTTGTGAGTATTTCTACACCAAATGCAACTGAAAAGTTTGAGCTAACTATATTTGACCAATTAGGAAGAATTGTATTAACTCAGGAATTGAATGCGTCAAATTCAGAAGAAAGAATTGCATTAGATGGGATTAATTCTGGAATATATTATATGCAATTAAATCAAGGGATTCATAAAACAACCAAGAAACTAATTGTAAAATAACCTTCAAAAATTATTCTTATCAATTATTCTGAAACCATAGCATGGCTCTTTGAGCAATTACCCATGTATCAGCGAGTAGGTGCTTCTGCCTATAAAGTAGATTTGTCCAACACGCTAAAGTTGATGTCGCATTTAGAGATTCCTCAAAACAGTTTTAAATCAGTGCATGTAGCAGGTACTAACGGCAAAGGATCAACAAGTCATATGCTAGCTTCTGTTTTACAAGAAGCAGGTTATAAGACAGGACTGTATACTTCTCCTCATTTAAAAGATTTTAGAGAACGAATTAAGATTAATGGAGAATTAATTTCAAAGGAATCAGTTGTTGATTTTGTAAA
>CAJXYJ010000063.1 GCA_913063255.1 uncultured Flavobacteriales bacterium
GGTACCGAAGCTGATAATTTAATCTTAAACAGTTGTGTAAAAGATTTAGGTATTACCAGAATTATTACCAGTAAAATTGAACATCACGCGGTTTTGCATACCATTCAGAATTTGGAAGCTACTTCTAATTTGACAGTTGATTATGTGAAATTAGACGATCGAGGAATGGTAGATTATAGTGATTTAGAAACTCTGCTTAAAGACAGTTCTAGTAAAACATTAGTGAGTTTTATGCATGTTAATAATGAAATAGGCAATAAAATTAATCTATCTTTTGTTGCAGAATTATGTAAAAAGCATAATGCATTATTTCATAGCGATACGGTACAATCTGTGGGATATTATCCATTAGATTTTTCTGAAATACCTATCGATTTTGCTGCTGCTTCTGCTCATAAATTTCACGGACCAAAAGGAGTCGGTTTTGCATTCATCCGAAAAAACTCAGGGATAAGAGCTTTAATAAGAGGTGGAGAGCAAGAAAGAGGTTTGCGTGCGGGTACTGAAGCTGTATATGCAATCACTGGAATGGCAAAAGCCTTAGAGCTGTCCTATTATAATTTAAATAAAGAGAAATCTTATATTACATCAATAAAAGAGTATTTTATAGAAAGAATCCTTCAGGAAATACCCACAATTAAATTTAATGGCTATTGTAGTGACCCTAAAAACAGTACCTATAAAATAGTAAATATATTACTGCCTATTTCTACGGAAAAAGCAACAATGCTTTTGTTTCAATTGGATTTAAAAGGAATTGCTTGTTCTAAAGGGAGTGCTTGCCAAAGTGGAAGTACAGCAGGGTCACATGTGTTAACCGAAATCCTTTCAGATGAAGATTCATCAAGACCTTCTCTTCGATTTTCTTTTTCTTCTTTTAATACCAAAGAAGAAGTGGACTATGTTTTAGAAATTCTAAAGCAATTTATAATAATATAAAGCTTAATGTTAGCTGATATTACCAAGGTTAAAACTTCATACTAAGCTTTACATTAAATACTCTAGGTGTCATGTAATTAGGGATAGCATATTGAGTTTTTGTATAAACATCTCTAACGTATATGTTCGTGATTGAATTTTGAACATCAAATATGTTGAAAATATCAAAGCCTATACTTAAATGTTTAAAAGGTTTTAACCAACCACTTTCTCTTAATTTATGTGCATCTACAATTACATAAGAAAACCCTAAATCAACTCTTTTATAATCTGGTAATCGAGTTTGGTAATCGTATGGGTCTGCATAACTTGGTGATCCTCCTGGTACCCCAGTATTATATGTTAAATTAAGATATAGTTTTAAATCGGGTATTACTTTTATATAATCCTGAAATAATACTGCAAATTTTAATCGTTGATCTGTAGGTCTAAAAATATAGCCTCTGTCGTCATGGTTTTCTTCGGTTTTAAGATATCCGACACTTACCCAACTTTCTGTTCCTGGTACAAATTGTCCCGCTAATCTTATATCAGCTCCATATGCATAAGCTATTGCATTGTTATTTGCTTGATATCGTATTCTTACATTATCAATGGTATACGGATTAACATCGGTAAGTGTTTTGTAATAAGCTTCAGAAATTAATGTAAATGGCCGATCCCATAATTTAAGGCTATAATCATGACCTAATACTATGTGTACAGATTGTTGTGCTTTTACTTCTGGCCTTACTGTACCTGTAGCATCTCTTAATTCTCTATAAAACGGTGGTTGATGGTAATATCCACCCGAAACCCTAAAAAGCATATCAGCTTCCCAATCTGGTTTAAAAGAAACTTGTGCTCTTGGACTAAAAACGATTTGTGTTTTACTTGTTAATCCTTTACCACTTACAGTCCAATTATGTACTCTCCCACCAGCATTTAACCATAAATCGCTATCTCCTAGGGCTATTCTTCTGCTCCATTGAGCAAAACCAGAAATTCTTTCAATTTGAACGTCGTTTATTGCTCTTACTGCTGTATAAGGAACGAGAGGAGCGTCGTATGGCTCATAGGGTTCGTTGTTTCCATTGTTGCCAATTGGTGGTCTTATTGAAAAGCCTGCAGAATCTAAAACTTCAAATTCCTGAATTCTGTCACGAATATCTTCACTTGTATATTTAACTCCGTATTCAATACTGTTATCTCCAATATTCAATATTCCTTTATGTTCAAGGTTTATGATAAGAGCATCCAAATCGTTTCTGGCGTGAGTAAGTTGAGATCCAATTCCTTCACTAAACTCTACATCACCTAAATCTTCACTTCCTATATCTGTATTTACCTCTCCAAGACGGTATTCAGCAAAAATGTCATAATGTTCTTGTTCTTTGGTATGATAAGCTGATGCAATAAATTTTGCGGTATAATTTTCTGAAAGAATATGAGTACTCTTTAACGCCCCAAAATAGGTGTCATATCTATCTTGTTCTTGTCCATCATAAAAAACCAATAAAGCGAGTGGATCTGCTATAGTACCGAAATTTGTTTGTCTAGTAAGTGGTTCAAAATTATATTCATTGACAGATATATTTCCTAAAAACCCTAAAATAAATTTATTGGAAAATTTATAGGTGAGATAAGTTTGAAGATCAGTAAAAGCTTGATCATAATTTGATTCCGTTTCTTTGGCATCTACAAACAAACCATTATCTCTATAGCGCATTCCAATTATTCCTGTAAACCTACCATTTTTTGAAGCCCCTCCTGCAGACACACTTGCACCTAGTAAACTAAGGTCTACAGATGCACCAAAATTGACAGGTTTGCGATAACTTATATCTAAAACAGAAGATAATTTATCCCCATATTTTGCCTGAAACCCACCAGCAGAAAAATCTACTGTCGAAGTTAAATCTGTATTTACAAAGCTAAAACCTTCTTGTTGCCCACTTCTAATTAAAAAAGGTCTGTATACTTCAATTTCGTTTACATAGACTAAGTTTTCATCATAATTTCCACCTCTTACTGCATAAGTTGTACTTAATTCGTTGTTTCCATTAACACCAGGAAGGGATTTAATTAAACTTTCAACTCCAGCATTAGCTCCTGGGATTTTTCTAATCGTTTCTGGGCTTATGGTAGTAATACCTTCAACTCGTTTTCTTTTCTTCCTCGAAATAACAACTTCACCAATTTGCTCTATATCGATTTTCATCACTGGATTAAATTCAAAATCTGAATTTGGACTCAATTCTGGGATAGTAACCTGAACATTTTTAAAACTTACATGCGAAAAGACTAAAACTATTTCTTTGTTTGGAAGAACCTCCAAAATAAAATAGCCGTCAAAGTTAGTTTGAGTTCCGTCGCTAGCATGCGTTACATTTGCACCAGAAACAGGAGTATTGTTTTCGTCTAAAACCACACCCTTTATAGTAGCATTTTGAGCTAAGAGGGAACCAGAAGTTAAAATAAAAAGGAAAATCAGGAGAAAAGTAGAAGTCTTCAAATGTATTTATTAAGATTATTTTCTATAAAATGTTGCTTCAAATGTAGCATTATTTCCAACATTATCCACAACAATTAGTTTCAAATTATTTTCAGATTCAGAAATAATATTGTCATTAAAATCATAAGTTAGAACGCCCTTTTTGTAATTATATTCCATTAAGATAAACTTTCCATTTATGGTAGCTCTATAAGAACTAACCCCACTTAGTTTGTCTTCAATTTTTATTTTTAAGGTATTGTTTTTACTAAGCCATTTTTTATCTGAAAAATTTAATGGTTTTATTATTGGAGCAGTATTGTCTGAAACTAAAGCATAAGATCCAAAAACTTTGGTCTTCATTATAAGCTTGTCTCCCTTTCTAGTAGTTTTGTTATAATAAGGTATTCCTTTATAATTTAATTTTCCAATATAAAGTTTGTTGATGTCTGTATCTTTATAATTAGAAACATCTGCAGTAATTGTCATGTTTTTATGCAACGGCGTTACATCTTTATGTAATTGTAATGTATCTCCTTGTGTTTTTATATTTAAATAGGTGTTTTCATAAAGGCTATTTGCTGGAATGTAAATGCTAAACTTTCCTTTTGTAAATGAATTGGCTTGATCTGAAAACAAGAAGTCTTCCGTTTTTGTGTCTTCTCGAGGTATTAAAATTTCAAGCTTTTCTCCTTTTATAGGAATCGAAATAGTGATACTATTATTTTTAAAATCTGAAACTTCTATCGTATAAAGAGATGTGTATTCTTCTTGAATATTGATATAACCAAATTCATTTTCTTCTTTAATTATGCTTAAAGGATTGTTGGGTTGTCTAAAAAGTTTTTGAATTCGACTTCGGTTATTTTTAAAATAAGAATAGTCAATATACCTATTTAAATAGCGGGTTTCGGCAAATGAAAATTTCTCGAATAGTACTTTAAATCGTTCTTCACCATTATAGGTAGACTTTATTTGATAAACTCCATTTTTATTGGAAGCTCCATTTTGTTGGTCGTGCGCGGATAATCCAAAGCCAATTTTCCCGAATGCTTTAATGTTTTCTGTTTTATAAGATCCATCTTTTTGAAGAATGAGTCTAAGTTTTACGGGGTTTTGAGATTGATTTATTTGAGCATCTTCACTAATAGGGTAGGCGAAAACACTGTTGATGATAGGTTTTATGGAATCTGAAATTTCAATCCCGAAGAGCATAGGATTCATTGGGCGAGAATCTGCATCTCTTATTTCAAAATGTAAATGAGGGCCTCCGCTGCTACCACTATTTCCTGTATAGCCAATTAGGTCGCCCTTTTTTACAGAAAATTGATTGGCCTCTGGAAAAAGTTCGAAAGTAAAAGTCTCTTTTTGATATTGATGCTCTTTTACAAAATCTTGTATCGCTCCTGTATATTTTTGCAAATGTGCATAAACAGTAATGTATCCATTAGGATGACTTATGTATAAAGCCTTTCCATAACCAAAAAGGGATACTTTGATACGGCTAACATAACCATCTGCAGGTGCATATATAGGAATTCCTGCTCTTTGTTGGGTTTTAATATCGAGACCACTATGAAAATGATTGCTTCTTAATTCACCAAAACTACCAGAAAGTATTAATGGGATTTCTATAGGATTGTTAAAATAATCGGTTGGAATATCGTTTTGACTATAAACTGTTCCTCCAAAAATTAAAAGAAGGAAAATAATTTTTTTCATAGGGTGATTTTAACAATGCTCTATAGATAAAGGGGAGTGAAATCTTTTTAAACAAGATACTTATTCAATATTACAAAAATAATACTAAAAAAGTAGGCTTTTTTGTTATCGATTGTTAACTTTGTAAAAGAAGTATTGAAATAATTTTTTAATGAGTAATCTTTCAGAAATTGTTGATTCTCTAGAAAATAGAGTTGGTAATTTGATTCAGAAATATGATAATCTGGAGCTATCAAAGCTAAAACTAGAAGAAGAATTAACTGTTTTAAAATCAAAACAAAGTCAATTTGTAAAAGAAATTGATAAATGGCAGGAAGAATGTACCGCTTTAAAATTAGCAAATTCAATGCTAGGCAGTGAAGAATATAAACGAGATACAAAACTCAAAATAAATGAATTGGTTCGGGAAATTGATAAATGCATAACCCAGCTTTCCGAATAAATTAAAAATGTCAAACCAACAAAAAATAAAACTATCTATTGCAGATCGGGTTTACCCTCTAACTATTAATCCAGAACAAGAAGAGGGACTTAGAAAGGCAACAAAAAAGATAGAAGAAATGATTAAAAGGTTTGAAAACAGTTATGCCGTAAGGGATAAGCAAGATGTGCTAGCCATGTGTGCTTTACAATTTGCTACTCAGGTAGAACAAAAAAACATTGATACTATTGAAGTTAGTCAGGATGTTGAAGAAAAGTTAGAAACTTTAAATCAATTATTGAAAGATTATTAATAGTTACGTTCTTTAAAATACATTAAAATTACTGCCTACATTAGTACTATTTTGGTAAACTCAACACGAATTCTTTAAAAAGGGTGAGTTAAAGTTGTAAAAGCGCGCCGTGTCCCTTTGGGAGAGCGGATACTTGATCAGCTTGTTAGCCCTAAACTTGTTTTAAGGAGTTTATACAGAACCCGATATTAATGTAGGCTTTTTTTATACACAAAATTAAAATAAAATGGAAAATAGTATACCCATCATAATAGGAGTAATTGGTTTAATTATAGGTTTTGTTATAGCAAAAGTGCTAGAAAGAAACAACTCATCACAAATTATAAAATCGGCAAAAAAGAGAGCAACATCCATCACAAAACAAGCTGGGAAGGATGCAGAGACTTTGAAAAAAGACAAAATGCTTCAGGCTAAAGAAAAGTTTTTAGAATTAAAATCGGAACATGAAAGAGTGATTTTAAACAGAGATAAAAAAATCTCTGAAGCTGAAAAAAGAACACGGGATAAAGAATCTAAAACTTCTAGTGAATTAGCAAAGGCTAAAAACTTAAGCCAAGAATTTGAAGCAAAAAATAAAGATTATGAGGAGCGTTTATCTCATGTAGATAAAAGGCAATCTGAAATAGATAAAATGCACAAAAGGCAAGTAGAACAGTTGGAGGTTATTTCTAGTCTTTCTGCTGAAGATGCTAAAGCACAACTATTAGATAGTATAAAAGATGAGGCCAAAACAAACGCTATGGCTTATATTCAAAACTCTATTGAAGAAGCTAAGTTGACTGCGCAACAAGAGGCTAAAAAAATTATCATCAATACTATACAAAGAATAGGAACTGAAGAAGCAATAGACAATTGTGTTTCCGTTTTTAATTTAGAAAGCGACGATGTAAAGGGAAGAATTATTGGGCGTGAAGGTAGAAATATACGCGCCATTGAAGCTGCAACTGGTGTAGAAATTATTGTGGACGATACTCCAGATGCAATAATCATGTCTTGTTTCGATTCAGTTAGAAGAGAGATTGCAAGATTATCGCTACATAAATTAGTAACCGATGGAAGAATTCATCCTGCTCGTATTGAAGAAGTTGTTAAAAAAACAACCAAACAAATAGAAGAAGAAATTAAAGAAGTTGGTAAAAGAGCTGTTATAGACTTAGGAATTCACGGTTTGCATCCTGAACTAATTAAGGCTGTAGGGCGTATGAAATTTCGATCTTCTTATGGGCAAAACCTTTTACAACACTCCCGTGAAGTTGCTAAACTTTGTGGTGTAATGGCTTCAGAGCTAGGATTGAACCCAAAACTTGCTAAACGTGCAGGTTTATTACACGATATTGGAAAAGTTCCTGAAACAGAAACGGAGTTGCCTCACGCAATTTTAGGGATGCAATTGGCAGAAAAACATGGGGAGAAACCAGATGTTTGTAATGCGATTGGAGCTCACCATGATGAAGTTGAAATGACTAGTTTATTATCTCCAATAGTTCAAGTTTGTGATGCTATTAGTGGTGCAAGACCAGGTGCAAGAAGACAAGTGTTGGATTCTTATATTCAACGTTTAAAAGACTTAGAGGATGTCGCTTTTGGATTTAAAGGAGTAAATAAGGCTTACGCTATTCAAGCAGGACGTGAATTACGTGTAATGGTGGAAAGTGAAAAAGTAAGTGATGATAAAGCAGCAGAATTATCCTTTAGTATTTCTCAGAAAATCCAGACCGAAATGACCTATCCAGGGCAAGTAAAAGTTACAGTAATTAGAGAAACTAGAGCAGTAAATATTGCAAAGTAAATATTGCAAAGTAAATATTGCAATTACCTCCTAGGATGGAAGCTGTTCATAATTTTAGCAAGATGACTTTTATCTACATGCGTATATATTTCTGTAGTAGTAATACTTTCATGACCTAACATTTGTTGAATTGCCCTAAGATCAGCACCATTTTCTAATAAATGAGTTGCAAAGGAATGTCGAAAGGTATGCGGGCTTATACTTTTATGAATCCCAGATTTTTCTGTAAGTTCTTTCACGATATGAAAAATCATTGCTCTAGTTAGAGAATTTCCTCTTCGGTTTAAGTATAATGTGTCTTTGGCAGCAGGGTTTATTTTTTTATGCACTCTAACTTCTTTTCTATACAATTCCACGTACTTTATAGTAAGAGTACCAATTGGTACAAATCGTTGTTTGTTTCCTTTTCCTGTTACTTTTATAAATCCTTCATCAAAAAATAAATCGGAAATTTTTAGATTAATTAACTCTGAAACCCTTAAGCCACATCCATATAAGGTTTCTATGATTGATCGATTTCGTTCCCCTTGGGGGGTACTTAAATCAATATTACTAATTAGTGCATCTATTTCTTCAATTGAAAGCGTGTCTGGTAATTTCCTTCCTATTTTAGGACTTTCAATAAGTTCTAGGGGATTTGTTTTTCTGTACTCTTCAAAAACTAGATAATTAAAAAAACCCTTTAAACCAGATATGATTCTACTCTGTGAACGAGGATTTATGATTTTTGCTATAGAATAAATAAACTGTTGTATGGTTTCTTGTGAAATATTAATTGGAGAAACCTCCATTTTGTTTTCCTCCAACCACTTTGTTAATTTATTAATATCAAGTGTGTAATTGTATATGGAATTTTGAGAAAGCCCTCTTTCAATACGAAGATAATCTTGATAATCTTTTGTGGCTTGCTTCCAGTTCATAAAGCGATATTAATCATTAATTGTATAAAATAAAGATAACATAGAGATTAGTTTAGACATTAGAGGGAATAATTATTTATATTTGATAAACTTATTAATTAAAAAAAATCAATCATGAAAAAACTAATTTTAATCGTATTTACCGTTTTACTAACTGCTACTTCTTTTGCGCAAGGAATAGATGTAGGGATAAAAGCTGGAGCAAATTTCGCTACATTAACCGATGTAGATGATGTTTCGACAAGAACAGGTTTGTTAATTGGTGCATTTGTCACTTTAAAATTTACCGATAAAATGGCTTTGCAAGGAGATATTTTATATTCCCAACAAGGAGCAAAAGGAGATAATGGAGCTAGTGATATAGAATTGGATTATATCAATTTTCCAATAGTATTTAAATATTATATCGTTGATCGATTAAATATTCAAGCAGGACCACAATTTGGTTCTGTTATTAATGATAATTTAGGTGACACAAGATTTGAGTCTTTTGATGTTTCAGGAGTAGTGGGAATAGGAGTAGATTTACCATTACATTTACGAGTAACAGGACGTTATGGTTTTGGATTGTCAGATATAAGTTTTATAGATTTTAATACCGGCAATGAATTTAATACAGGTGCTAAAAACAGTGTATTTTCTTTATCTGTAGGCTTTAGCTTTATATAAAACTAAAAAAACTATATTTGCTATATCAATCTAAACAACTAAACAACTAAACAACTAAACAACAAAAAATGAAAAAATTATTAGTATTTGCTGCCCTAGCAGTATTCGGATTAACAACTGTAAATGCTCAAGAAGATAGTACAGTAGATAAAGTAGTGGAACAAGCCAAAAATGGAGGCTTTTACATTGGAGCCAATGTTGGTTTCTCATTAATAAGTAGTAACTTTTACAATAGTAGTAGTAATAATGATGATTATGGATCCTTTAATTTTGGTTTTGATGCCGCCTATTTATTTGGAGTGATGGAAAATCTAGAAGTGGGACTTCTTACTGGTTATACACAATTTATTGCTAGTGGTAAATATAGTTATAATGACAATGGCACTACTGTTCATGTAGATTATAAAGATGCATCTTTTGTTCCTATAGCTGCCTCTAGTAGGTATTCCTTTGCAGATGGCAAATTCTTTGGTGGATTAGATTTAGGTGTAGGTATCAATGTTGATGGAGATTCTGACACGGGATTTTATTATAGACCAAAATTTGGTTTTAATTTAGGAAACATAACTTTAATTGCTTCATACCAAGGGATATCTGGCGATCAAAATTATAATAATTCAAATGGGGCCAAATTATACTCACTTAATGGATTTAAATCTGTTAATGCAGGTATAGAATTCAGTTTATAATATTTAGTATTTTTATTTTATAAAAGCGGAAGTAATACTTCCGCTTTTTTTATGTCTATTTTTTGTAATATTACAATATGAAAATTATTATCATCAACGGTCCTAATATCAATTTACTTGGCAAGCGAGAAACAGATATTTATGGCGATCAATCTTTTGAAGAATTTTTTAATATCATTCAATCAAAAAATCCAACGATTAATATTTCTCATTTTCAATCTAATATTGAAGGGGAAATAATCGATAAACTTCAAGAAGTTGGTTACGAATACGATGGTATTATATTAAATGCAGCTGCATATACACATACTTCAGTAGGAATAGGGGATGTAGTAAAAGCAATTACATGTCCTGTAATAGAAGTCCATATTTCTAATACTTTTTCTAGAGAAGAATTTAGGCACCATTCTTTTATCTCACCCAATGCTAAAGGGGTAATCTTAGGTTTTGGCTTACAAAGTTACGAGTTGGCTTTGCTAAGTTTTTTGTAGTAGATAGTAGAAGATGTCACCTCGAGCGCAGTCGAGAGGTCTTTAAAAGTTCTCGACTGCGCTCGAACAGACAATTACAAATGTATCACTTCGCCATAAGCATCAGCAACGGCTTCCATTACCGCTTCACTCATCGTAGGATGAGGATGTATAGCTTTTAATACTTCGTGTCCTGTTGTTTCTAGTTTTCTTCCTAATACTGCTTCCGCAATCATATCGGTTACTCCTGCGCCAATCATATGGCATCCTAACCATTCTCCGTATTTAGCATCAAAGATTACTTTTACAAAACCATCTTTGGTTCCTGCTGCACTAGCTTTTCCACTAGCAGAAAAAGGAAACTTTCCAATTTTTAATTCGTAACCTGCTTCTTTCGCTTGTTTTTCTGTCATTCCAACCGATGCGATTTCAGGAGTTGCATAAGTACATCCAGGAATATTTCCATAGTCTATAGCTTCTATATGCATTCCTTTAATCTTCTCCACACAGGTAATTCCTTCCGCAGAAGCAACGTGAGCTAAAGCTGGTCCAGGTACCACATCACCAATAGCATAATAACCTGGGATATTTGTTTGGTACCAATCGTTTACCAGAATTTTATCTCTGTCCACCACGATACCAACATCTTCCAATCCAATATTTTCAAGGTTAGATTTAATTCCTACTGCAGAAAGTACGATATCAGCTTCCAAAATTTCTTCTCCTTTTTTAGTTTTTACCGTAGCTTTAACCGTTTTTCCTGATATGTCAACACTTTCTACAGAAGAACTGGTCATTACTTTAATTCCCGCTTTTTTGAAAGATCTTCCAAACTGCTTAGATACATCTTCATCTTCTAAAGGAACTAATGTTGGTAAAAACTCAACAATAGTCACTTTAGTACCCATTGCATTGTAAAAGTGTGCAAATTCTGAACCAATAGCACCACTACCAACCACAATCATACTTTTTGGCTGTTCTTTTAAAGTCATTGCTTCCCGATAGCCAATTACTTTATTACCATCTTGTGGTAAGTTTGGTAATTCTCTAGAACGAGCACCAGTAGCAATTATAATATGATCTGCAGAATATTCTTTTCCATCAACTTCTACCTTTTTTCCTGGTTTTAATTTTCCAAAACCATCGATAACATCAATTTTATTTTTCTTCAATAAAAACTGAACTCCTTTACTCATACCATCTGCAACACCACGGCTACGTTCCACAACCTTAGTAAAGTCCTTATCGGCACCTTTTACACTTAAACCATAGTCCTCGGCATGTTGTAAATATTCAAAAACCTGAGCGCTTTTTAATAAAGCTTTGGTAGGTATACATCCCCAATTAAGGCAGACACCTCCTAAGTTTTCTTTTTCAACAATTGCGGTTTTAAACCCTAATTGTGAAGCTCTAATAGCCGTTACATAACCTCCTGGTCCAGATCCTAAAACAATAATATCGTATTTACTCATTTTGTGGTTTTTAGTGTATTTTTCAGAATGCGAAATTACAAAATGTATGTGTAATAGTGTAAAAAAGCACCATAAATCAATTCCCAAATTCCAAAAAGTTTAGTTAATGGAATTTGGGAATTATTATTTATTAATTTCAGATTATTCTTCTTCCTGAAAATCTAGAGATAAGGAATTTATACAATAACGTTGACCTGTTTCTGTAGGGCCATCGTTAAATAAATGACCAAGATGTCCGCCACAATTGCTACAAACAGCTTCCGTTCTAATCATTCCGTGACTTTTATCTAGAATAAATTCTACAGCATCTTTGTTTGCATCATCAAAAGATGGCCAGCCACAACCACTATCAAATTTTTGATCACTAGAGAATAAAGGTGTTTTACAAGCGCCACATACATAAGTACCTTTGTCGATATGAAGATTAAATTTTCCTGAAAAAGGTCTTTCTGTGCCTTTCTCACGAAGTACATGAAAGGCATCTTGGGACAATTCTTTATTCCAAAAAGCCTCAGTTTCTTGTTTAGGATATTTTTTCTTAGTCATCTTTAGAAGGTGTGAAATTTAATGCTGCACCATTAACACAATGTCTTTTTCCTGTTGTTTGTCTAGGGCCATCATTAAATACATGGCCTAGATGTCCTCCACAGGTTGCGCAATGTTCTTCAGTTCGAGCATAGCCGTTATTATGATCTACTGAAAAGGCAACATTTCCTTTAATTTCTCTATCAAAACTGGGCCAACCGGAACCGCTATCAAATTTGTGTTCACTTTTAAATAATGGAGTGTCACAAGCTGCACATGTGTACACTCCTTTATCATAATTTTTATTTAGTTTACTAGAAAATGCACGTTCGGTGCCTGCTTCTCTTAGCACATGGTATTCCATAGGTTCCAATTCCGCTTTCCATTCTGTTTCGGTTTTGGTAACGGGAAAGAATTTTTCTTTGTTTTTATCTTGGGCTGTAGAATTACAGCTCCATAAAACAATACTTAATAATAGTAAACTTAATTTTTTCATTCCGAAGTTTTAGTTTGGAAGAACCTCTATATCTGTTGTGTCGATTTGCATATTAGACATTAATTCCTCCATAGTAAAATTAGAGTTTGCATACTCTGCTGGGAGAATGGCAATACGAAAAATTTGGTCGTTTGTAAAGTCAGGACCTAACGTATTTAAGTCAAAATTTGCGTATAAAAAGATATCTACATCTACAAAGGTATGTTCAAAAGTATATAATAAAGTTCCTTGAGGTCTAAAATAAGTTAGGGTAAGTGGTGACCAAACGTCAAACCCATTATCTACATATTCTAACCTATAAACCAAAACAACATCAGATTCATACACAACTATATTAGATGGAAAATTTACTCGTCTAAAATAATCATTGCCCTCATTAAAATTGACATTTGCTTCAAAAACCTGCCCTAAAATAGTGTCTCCAGGAGGTCCTTGTGGTCCTCTAGGTCCTTCACAAGAGGTGAAAATAAGAGTTGTACTAATCGCTAAAAGTAAAAATAGATTTTTCATGTGTTTATGTTTTTTATATGATTTACAAAAGTCGTTCCATAATTAAGAGCTCTTAATTTAAGATAAACGATGCGTATAAAAATATATAAAATATAGTACCTTTAACAGGATTAAGAAGATTAATTAAAATGATGAAACAAATAACCTTATTCCTATTCACCTTATTGATTTTTTCCTGTAATACTAATCCATTTACAGGAAAAAAGACCTTGGCATTAGTTCCTAATTCTGAAATACTACCGATGTCTTTTCAGCAATACGAGCAGTTTTTATCCGAACATCAAGTCATAAAAAATTCAGCAGATGCAAAAATGGTTAAAAGGGTTGGTCATAAAATTTCTGCTGCAGCAAAACGGTATTTAACAGCTTATGGCTACGGAGAATATTTAAAAGACTATCGATGGGAATATAACTTGGTGAAAGACCCTGCTGTAAATGCTTGGTGTATGCCTGGAGGTAAAATTGTTTTTTATACAGGTATTCTTCCAATTACAAAAGGCGAAACTGGTGTGGCTGCTGTTATGGGTCATGAAATTGCTCACGCTTTAGCTAATCATGGGCAACAGCGTATGAGTGCAGGACAATTACAAGCTGCTGGCGCTATAGCGGGTAATGTTGCTTTTATGGATGACCCAGAAAATCAAGCACTCTTTAATGTCGCTTATGGTGTGGGATCTGATGTTGGTGTTATGAAGCCTTTTAGTAGGAGTCATGAAAGTGAAGCAGATAAAATTGGTTTAACACTTATGGCAATGGCTGGATACGACCCTAATGAATCTGCAAGGCTTTGGGAGCGTATGAAAAAACAAGGAGGAACTGCACCACCTGAGATATTAAGTACACATCCTTCTAACCAGACAAGGATAGATAATATTAAGAGTTGGGTGCCTGGCGCTATAGCTGAAGCAAAGAAGTTTGGGGTTACCGATTTTAAATAATAATCTTGTATAAATTATTTTACTACTTTAGAAGCACCTAAAAGGGTCACTTTTTTAATAATATTTATTCAAAACATTTATGGTTAACTTAAAAAAAGGAAGTAAAAAGCTGCTAAATGCTTGGGCTTTTTATGACTGGGCAAATTCTGTTTACAGTTTA
>CAJXYJ010000064.1 GCA_913063255.1 uncultured Flavobacteriales bacterium
GAGCATAAAAATAAGCCATGTTTAAAAATGGATTTTCCGTTTTCGAAATTATTTTCTCCATCAGCTTCAGCAATCAATGGTGTTATAGCAGTAGAAAAGCCAATACCCAAAGACATAGCAATAAACATAAAACTATTTCCTAAAGAAACTGCTGCTAATTCGGCGGTTCCCAATTGCCCTACCATAATATTATCCACAAATGCAACCATGGTATGTCCTAGCATACCCAAAATTACTGGAGACGCAAGTTTTAGATTATAGTTGAATTCTTTAGTATAGTTGGAAAGCAATTTTGATGATTTTGAAATGCTAAGTTAAAAAACGAAGCTATTAAAAAACAAATCTTTCTTATATTTAAAAAAAATAATTTTATTTAAAATGAAGTACGAAGCCAAAACCCCTGAAGAATACATTGCTCAACTCCCAGAAGAAAGAAAAGAACCTTTTAAAAAATTACGGCAAACTATTTTAGAAAACCTTCCAAAGGGTTTTGAAGAAGTTATGGGTTATGGAATGCCAGCCTATGTAGTACCTCATACTATTTACACTGAAGGCTATCATTGCGATCCGAAATTACCATTGCCCTTTATTAATATTGCTTCTCAAAAAAACTTCATTGCATTTTACCATATGGGAATCTATAGTGACCCAAAACTTCTAAAATGGTTTACAGAGGAATACCCAAATCATGTAAAGAACAAATTAGATATGGGTAAAAGTTGTATACGATTTAAGAAAATGGACCAAATTCCCTATCTATTATTAGGAGAGTTAGTATCAAAAGTTAATCCAGAGGAGTGGATTAAAACTTATGAAAGGCTATTGAAAAAATAATTATACTAAAAGAGACTCCTTTTTCAAGAAGCCTCTAAACCTTATTAACTAACAATTATTTATACTAAAAAATTACTAAAACTCGATTTACAAATAAAACAACCAATAAAAGTTTCAAATAATTAGAGAGTTTATTCTTAACAAAACAACTTTTATGTTCTATGATGAAACAAAAAATTAAGAATTATAAAAATTAAATTAAAGCTTAATTATTGGTTGCTATATTAAAGAAACACAATTCTTCTTTTAACCAAGGTAATTCCCATAAACATTAACTATACCCGAAGTATAGTTACTACAAGCTAAGCACTTAAAGAATCAATATATTGGGTAGGAGTAAGTGATAATATTTTTTTGAAAGATTTGTTGAAAGTTACTTTATTATTAAACCCTACCTCATACGCAACATCAATAATATTCATATTATTATTTGTGTCATTTTGTAAAATTAATCGCGCTTCATCAATTCTATATTTGTTAATTATTTCAAAGAAATTTAATCCAAAATGTTCGTTTATTACCTGTGAAGTATTATGTCTGGTTGTGTCTAAACGCAGTGATAAAATCTCCAAGCTAATATTATTTTGTCTATATATTTTTTCATTCTCTAAAAGATAAATTAACTTTTCTTTTAAATCTTCAGAAAAACTATTTGTTAAACCAGATTTCTTGTATTTATAATTCTTAGTTTCAAAATAACCACTAGAAAATAAATCAGGAGATAAAAACACTTTATATCCAATATATAATACCATAATAGCCATAGCAACAATTTGTAAATGGAATAGAAAATCTATTCTTGGTAATACTTCAGAAATAATGATTAGTCCATAAATACAATAAAACAATACATATACCGACACCAATCTTGCAATTCCTCTTTGCCACTTAAGCTTTTCTAAAGAAAGCTTTTTATCTTTTTTAACCTTACAATAATAAATTCTAATAATTAAACCTGCATAAATAACCAAGGAAGTTAGTTTTATATAAAAAGTATAATCAAATAAAGATTGTAATGTTACTTCACTAATCTTCATCATGATAACCAGTTTATCAGCTGGTGCTAAAAAATAATAAGGTAATACAAAAATAAATATGACGATTGTAGGGATAAGATGCAATATATCTATCCAACGAAATTTATAATTAAGTACAATTTTCTTATAATAAAAATATATGATCGGACCATATAGAAAAGAAAAAGTAATGGACATTAAAAAGGTATGAGGGTATAAATATCTAAGGTTGGATAAATAAAAGAATAAATCTAAAATAAAAATGGAGTGCATTAAAACAAATACACTGATAAGTGTTTTTGAAGTGTTTTGAGTATTATTCTTAAGATTTAAAAGTATAAAAATATAAATTCCAATTAAGGATGTAAATAAGTAGAATAAATTGATGGCACTTAAATTAGTTTTATATTTACTTTCAAGTGCTTTAAAATCTTCTGAATTAGAAATAGAACTAAAAACATCATTATTAATAAAGCCAACATGTAAAGTCGATTTTATGTACTTATCAATAAATATTGAGGCTTTTTTCGCTTCGTTATTTTGAGCATATTCTATAGCAGTCCATCTAAATATTTGACTAGAATCTGTTAGAATTTTTTGATTTATTTCTACTCCTTTTATATTAACCGAATTTAAACGAGCTTCAATGTTATCAAAATAATTACTATCGGCACTAAGTAAAAACAAATTTCCAACCTCCTCTATTTTATATTCTAGTAAACTTTCTTCGGCTAAGAGAATATTGTTTGTAGAATTTAAAAACAGAAAGGTTAATAAAAATGCAAAACGTAGTTTAAATGATATTTTAATTAGCTCTTTCAATTCATAATAATTTTGTTCTATAAATATACTAACTGAAAGGGTAAAAACAAAGAGGGAAAGTACTTCCCGATAATAATTTACTTGCGTTAAATTTATCTAATTAAAACTAAAACTTATGTATAATACTGATTGCTACGTACTTATGTGAATTTCAAAGAAAACACTTACATTGATGTAAGAAGAAGCGAAAGGGCTGTATGTTCTCTTAATTTATAAATTAAGACTGAAATAACACCAATTTTACCTTAAATATTTATCAAATAAGTACACTAAACTAGACATTGCAGCAGCACCAAGTTCTAATTCGCGTTTATTTATAGCATCAAATGTATCGTTTGCTGCATGATGATAATCAAAATATCTTTGAGAGTCTGGTCGTAATCCAGCCAAGATTATACCTTCCTTTTTTAAGGGGCCTATATCTGCTCCACTACCTCCTTTTTCAAAATAATTTAATAAATATGGCTTGAATAATGGTTCCCAACTTTTAACCAATTCAAAGTTTTTATCATCTATATCAAAAGAAAAACCTCTAGGGGTAAATCCTCCAGAATCACTTTCCAAAGCAAATATATGGTCTTCATTTTTTCGCTCTGCTTCTGAGGCATATTTTTTACCTCCTCTTAATCCATTTTCCTCATTCATAAACAAAACTACTCTTATAGTATGTTTAGGTTTATAATTTATTTTTTTAAGTATTCTTAATACATCCATAGATTGTACACAACCTGCACCATCATCATGAGAACCATCTCCTAAATCCCAAGAGTCTAAATGTCCTCCAACTACAATGTATTTATTAGGGTATTCACTCCCAGTAATTTCGCCAATCACATTATAAGATTGCACATCATTATGAGTTTTACAGTTCTGATTAAAATAAAATAAAAGTTTGGGTTGTAATTTTAAAGTAGCACTTAAATAATTTGCTCCATTGGTACTAATAGCACAAGCAGGAATTTGCAAATTACTTGGAGTATCACCATAACTCATCACTCCTGTATGAGGAAAATCATCCAATCGCAAATTCATTGACCTTACCACAACACCCACGGCACCATATTTTGCAGCTTTTTCGGCACCAGAATAACGTTGATTTACACTGCCTCCATAAGCTTTAAATGTTTGTATTAGATCTGTTTGCATAGGACGGTTAAAAAAAACTATTTTTCCTTCTATTTTTTCTCGCCCTAAAATTTCTAATTCTTCAAATGTTGTAACTTCTACAACTTCTGCTTTTAAACCACCATATGGAGTTGCTACAGAACCTCCAAGTGCACAAACATTTGTAGTTGACGTTACTCCAGGAGAAGTTTCTATATATGAAAATTCCGCAACTCCTCTTGTCCATTTTGGAACCATAACAGATTGTAACCAAACTTTATCTAAACCTAGTTCATCTAATTGTTCTTCTGTATAGCTTACTGCTAATTCTGCTCCAAGTGAGCCTGAAAGTCTAGAACCTATGTTGTTAGAAAGGTAATCAAGCCAATCATAACTAGCGCCATCCATTAATGCGGTATTATAAATACTCTTTATGGCAATAGAATCTTCTTTATTAATTTTTTGAGAATAGCCCGTAACTATAAAACAAAGTGTTACTATTATTAGAAATGATTTTTTCATTTATTGAATCTATATTTTATATTATTTACTTGCGAACAATTTTACATCTTTTTCACTAACTTCTTCACCTCCCAATATAATTAATCGTTCTATTACATTGCGAAGTTCTCTTATATTTCCTGTCCAATCATACTCTTGCAATAAGGAAACGGCACTCTTTGAAAACTCTTTATGAGTAGTTCCTTGTTCTTCCGCTATTTTCTTACTGAAATGCCCTATTAATAAGGGTATATCATCTCTACGCTCATTTAAAGAAGGCACATTTATTAATATTACAGCAAGACGATGGTATAAATCTTCTCTGAATCTTCCTTCTTTAATTTCTATTTTTAGATTTTTATTTGTTGCAGCAATCACTCTAACATTTACTTTTATATCCCGATCGCTTCCTACTCTACTAATTTTACTTTCTTGCAAGGCTCTTAATACTTTTGCTTGGGCAGAAAGACTCATATCCCCTATTTCATCTAAAAAAATAGTTCCATTATTTGCAGCTTCAAATTTTCCAGCTCTATCCTTACTTGCTCCAGTGAAACTTCCCTTCTTATGGCCAAACAATTCGCTTTCTATAAGTTCACTAGGGATTGCAGCACAATTAACTTCAATTAATGGCCCCTTAGACCGATCACTTTTTTGATGCAACCAATGTGCAACTAATTCTTTCCCAGTACCATTATCACCAGTAATAAGCACTCGAGCCTCACTTGGCGCTACTTTTTCTATGATTTCTTTTATATGAGAAATTGCTTGAGACTCGCCTATCATTTTATACTTTTGGCTCACCTTTTTCTTAAGTCGTGTGTTTTCAACTACCAATTCTTTACTATCTAATGCAATGCGAACGGTATTTAAAAGCCTATTTAGATCCGGAGGTTTAGATATATAGTCAAATGCACCTAAACGCATTGTGTTAACAGCAGTATCTAAATCTCCATGGCCAGAAATCATAACAACTGGAACTTCGGGTTTAATTTTCTTTACAGCTTCCAGAACTTCAACACCATCCATTTTAGGCATTTTAATATCGCATAAAACCAAGTCAAATTCTTCGTTTCTTATGCGCTCTATTCCTATTAATCCATCTTCTGCTTCAAAAACTTGGTAATTCTCATTCTCTTCAGAAAGAATCTTTACCAATACACGACGAATTGCCGCTTCATCTTCTATGATTAATATATTAGACATATTTGTATTTATTTAATGGAATAAAAAAATTAAGATTCTTTTGAATTTGGATAATAATGCACATCTCGTTGTGGAAATGGTATGGTAATATTGTTTTCTCGAAATATACGATCTATTGTAAACCTAACTTCACTTCTCAATCTAGGTACTTTAAAACTATCATTTATATAAAAATTGACATGAAATAGTAATGCAGAATCTCCAAAATCTTCAAAAGTTACATAAGGTTTTGGAGTTTTTAAAACACTGGACTGTTTGTTTAAACTTTTCAAAAGTAATTCTTTTACTTTATTAGTATCACTTCCGTAAGCAACTCCAACTGCAACATGCTCCCTAGTCGTTTTTCTGTTTTGAGTATAATTATAAATTGAATTCCTGATAAGAATATGATTTGGAATGATAATAATTTTATCATCTCTTGTTATTGCTCTTGTAGTTCGTAATTTTATTTCTAATACCTTTCCAACTTTACCTTCTACCTCAATAACATCTCCTACCAAAAGTGATTTATCTAATATAATAAATATTCCCCCTATTATATCCTGAAAAAGATCTTGTAATGCTAAACCTAATCCAACTAATAAAGCTGCTGATGCTGCAAGAAATGGAGTTATATTTATTCCTGTCATACTTATTATAACAAAAAATACAATAATATAAACTACATAATTAAAAAACTTAAAGGCACTAATAAATTTTAATTTATCAGTCTCTTCCATTTTTCGAGTGAAAAATTTTCTAATATATTTTAAAATAAATTTTACAACAAAGAGAACGAATATTAAGGTTAAAATCACTCCAACTGTTAGGTCTATTCTACTTTCTCCTTCCCCAAAATGAACCCCTAAATCAAGAAAGTCTTTAATGGTGCCCCATATATTTTCAGTAACTACTTCTTCAATTTTTTCTACAACTTTTTCTTGCATATTGGATTAATATTTAAGCCATTTAATGATCTCCTTATAACTAGCTTTTTTACCGTACATTAATATACCTACACGATATATTTTTGCAGCAAACCAAACTGTTGCTATAAAAGTAGCAAATAATATCACTAAAGAAAGTATTTGTTGCCATAAAGGTACTCCAAAGGGAATTCTCATCAACATTACAACGGGTGAAGTAAATGGAATATAAGAAAATACTTGAGAAACTGTCCCATGTGGGTTTTCTATCACAGTAAAAAAACCAACATATATACCTAAAATTAAAGGCATAAGTATGGGAATCATAAACTGTTGTGTATCGGTCTCACTATCTACTGCTGCACCTATTGCGGCGTACAATGAACTATATAATAAATAACCTCCAGTAAAAAAGAATAAAAACATTATCACCAAATTAGTTAATGGCAAATTATTAATCTCTCTAAATACATCTGTAATTAATTGCTGTGATCCCGTGTCTGAATTTTGTAGTAATAGTTCTTGTTGCTGAGATTGTGTTGCTGAAGTATCTATACCAAACATAGAAGAAGCTAAGGTACTTAACAATACCATAATTACGATCCAAACAGCAAACTGTGTTATTCCTGCTAAAGAAGTTCCAAATATTTTACCCAATAATAATTTAATTGGTTTTACTGAAGAAATCAATACTTCAATAATTCTACTTGTTTTTTCTTCTATTACACTTCGCATGATCATATTACCATAAATAATGATAAACATAAAAAGTAAATATCCTGCAATACCTCCAAAAGCAAGTTTTATCCCTGAGCCCAATTTAGAAGTCTTTTCTCCCGCATAAGTTTCTAGATTAGTATTTACGTTTACTTTTAATTCTTCTATTAAATTAGCATCAATCCCAGCTTCCTTTAGTTTTAATCGATTTACTTTATCTTCAATAGTCTTTTCTATAATATTCATCACACTCATCGAAGGAGAGTCTTCTGAATAAAAAGTAATCACATTTGAATAGTCATCAATATTTTTAGTTTTAGGTATATAAAGCAAGCCATAGTTATTAGAAGATTCTGCTGCAAATTTTGTGTCTTTTAAAGACACCCCATTAATCATTTTAAATTTTAATTTTTCAGAATCCTTAAAATGATTGGTAAACACTCCACTTTCATCAAGCACTTCAATTGTATTTACGGTATCGTTATTTAGTTGGGATAAATAAGAAACTAAAGTAATGATAGCCACCATTATTATAGGACTTAAAAAAGTCATTATAATAAATGATTTGTTTCTTACTTTGTTTAAGTATTCTCTTTTTATAATTAATGAAAGATGATTCATACTATAAAATATTAATTATTTTTAACGGTTTCAATAAAAATATCATTCGCGGATGGAATCACTTCTGAAAAATGAGTAAGTTGCCCCAGTGAGGTTAAATAATTCACCAAATCATTAGCAGAATCTTTTTCTGAAATTTTAATTTTATATTGTAATTCATTGTGAATACTCTTAAATGAAATAGGATAAATTTCAAACTTTTCACTTATTAAAGACCTTATATTTTCTGAATTTGATGCAATTAATCCAATCTCATAACTATTGGATTTATAAGCTCTTTTTATATCGATTAATTTTCCATCCAACACTTTATTAGATTCATGAATTAAGGCAATATGATCGCACATTTCTTCTACAGATTCCATACGATGAGTAGAAAATATGATGGTCGCACCTTCATCTCTTAATCGCAATATTTCATCTTTAATAAGATTTGCATTTATAGGGTCGAATCCACTAAAAGGCTCATCGAAAATCAATAATTTTGGTTGGTGTAAAACTGTTACCACAAATTGTATTTTCTGTGCCATCCCCTTGGAGAGTTCTTGAACTTTCTTGTTCCACCAGCCTTCAATTCCCAATCTTTTAAACCAATAGATAAGTCGTTCTTTAGCTTGTGCCTTAGACAATCCTTTTAATTGTGCTAAGTACAAACACTGTTCTCCAACTTTCATAGATTTATACAAACCTCTTTCTTCTGGCAAATAACCTATATGCATAATATCATTTGGTTGGAGCGCTTGACCATCCAAATAAATGGTGCCAGAGTCTGGCATGGTAATTTGATTGATAATACGGATAAGCGTTGTTTTTCCTGCACCATTAGGCCCTAAAAGTCCAAATACACTCCCTTTTGGCACTTCGATTGTTATGTTATTAAGGGCTTTAAAATCTCCATAATTCTTGGTGACATTTTTTGCAACTAAAAGATTCTCCATGGTAATTTTTTAATCCGAAACATCGGTTGGTAAATATATTGAATTGCTACATAAACAATTCTGTTATTAAACTTAATTTGTTAGTAAGATAACTGCTTATAATGTTACAAACTTTATTTAGTAAAATTTAAATACAGAAACTATAAATAAACACTAACTTTACCTCTTTTATAACCTAAATTATTATGTATAAACCTACTTTATCTCTTTTGAGAGATAACAAATATGTTATCTGCATATTTATGGCTTTTGTATTTTCTATGTCTTTTGGTCAAGATAAATACAGAATTCAAATGCAAGGAGAAACTATTGAAATTCCTGAAAATATTTCTAATTTTCAATGGAGCCAGATGTCAGAAAATTCAATTTTAAATGATGGATATATTGGCTGGATTCAATTTTATAAAACTCCAACGCAAAGCATTCAAGATAGCTTTAAAGAGAATAATCTTCAGTTATTAGAATACATCCCTAATAACACCTATTTATTCTTTTTCCCAAAGTCAACTTCAATTTCACAATTAAAGGATAGTGGAGTACGATCAATAATCCCTGTAAAGGGTTTTTGGAAACTAAGTTCTAACATTAGATCTGGAAATATTGGGGATTGGGCAATAGAAGGAGACAATATTTTAGTAACGCTACAATTTCATGAAAATATAGCTGTTGATGAGGTGATTAATGATTTAGTAAAAAAACAAATTGCCGTAAAACAACAGTATAAAGGATCAAACAACATAGAGCTTTCTATTCCAAACAATTGCCTAGAAGAATTATCTAATTTGCCTTATGTAAAATGGATAGAATTAATTTCCCCACCTTCCATTAAGAATGACACAAAGGGTAGAAACCTTAATAAAGCTAGTGGATTAGATACCCAGTTACAAACAGGTAGAAACTATACTGGAGAAGATATTAATATACTTGTAAGAGATGATGGGAAAATTGGTCCACATATAGATTTTCAAGGAAGAATAGATAATTCCATGGCTGGTCCCTATGGAGATTCTCATGGGGATGGAGTTGCAGGTATTTTTTGTGGTGCAGGGAACCTTGATCCAACAAAAAGAGGAATGGCTGCAGGTGCCAAACTTTATGTAGTGGATCATTTAGGTACATTTTTAGATGCTCCCACTCAAAATTATATAAATAATGGAACTATTAAAATATCGAATACCTCATACGGGCAGATTTGTAGTGAAGGCTATAATACAGTAACCGAAACTGTGGATGAAATGGCAATGAATATTCCAGATTTTTTAAATGTTTTTAGTGCTGGAAATAATAATCCAGCTAATTGTGGATGGGAAGCATCGCCTGATTGGTGGAATGTAAATGGTGGCCATACCCAAGGTAAAAATATTATTTCGGTTGCTAATGTTTTTTACGACGGTTTACTTGTTTATTCTAGTAGTCGTGGTCCAGGATATGATGGAAGAATTAAACCTGAGATCGCAGCTCAAGGACAATGGCAGGAAACAACCGATGAAAATAACACTTATGTTGTTTATGGAGGAACTTCAGCAGCAGCTCCTGGGGTTGCAGGAGTTTCAGCACAATTATATCAGATGTATTCAGAGAACAATGGAGGTGTATTACCTCCATCTGCATTAATAAAAGCTAGTTTGTTAAATACAACTAATGAAGCCGGAAATATTGGGCCAGATTTTAAATTTGGTTGGGGTATTGTAAATGCCCTTAGAGCAGGGATGCTTATTGAGGAGGAACGATATATCTTAGAAAATATAAGCCAAGGAATGGTAAATAATCATACCATTAGTATTCCTTCTGGAACTAAACAAGTACGCTTTATGGTATATTGGAATGATCCCGCTGCTACTCCTGGTGCTTTCCCTGCTTTGGTAAACGATTTAGATTTAGTAGTAACAGACCCTTCTAATGCTATTTATTTACCTTGGATTCTTGATTCTACAGATGACCCAGTAGCATTAGATCTACCTGCTACAAATGGGCCAGATCATTTAAATAATATGGAACAAGTTTTAATTAACAATCCACAATCTGGGAATTATAATATTGAAGTTACTGGGTTTAATGTACCCATGGGACCACAAAATTATTTTATTGTATATGAAGTAATTACAGATAATATAAGCATAACTTATCCTAATTATAGTGAAAGCTTTGTTCCTGGAGAAGAAGAGGTAATTTATTGGGATGCTGTTAATACTTCTGAAGATTATTTAGTAGAATACTCCATAAACAATGGTAATAATTGGGCTTCCATTGCTACCGTTCCTAATAATTTAAATAGCTATTTGTGGACAGTTCCAAACGAAATTACAGGAGAAGCACTTATAAGAATAACCTGTGGAGCATATCAAGATATAAGCGACACTACTTTTTCTATTTCAAACTTGGTAACTAATGTGGAGCTTGTTCAAGTTTGTGAAAATGAAGCTAGTTTTTCTTGGGATCCAGTAATTGATGCAAATGCCTATGATATTTATTTATTAGGAGATAAAGTTATGTCTGTTCAAGGGACATCCTCTACAACTAATATAACGATACCCATTACTGACCCTTATGATGAAATGTGGTATGCAGTATCTGCTAAAAACACCAATGAAGGGTGGGAAAGTAGGAGAACAATTGCAAATTATCATGCAGGTGATTATGTGAACTGTTTATATCCAAACGATCTTGCCATTTCTCAAATAAATAGCGATCGGCACGATTTTGCTGTTCTATGTACAGGTGAGACAGATATTGTGATTTCTGCTATAATTGAAAATAATGGTTCTGACAGTCAAAATAATTTCCCTATATCTTATAAATTTAATGATAATGACTGGGTAACTGAACTTTACGCCGAAAATTTAAGCCCAGGAGAGCAGGTGGCATATAATTTCGACACTATTTTATCGATAAATGGATTAGAGGGAGAAAATACATTAGATATTAATATTGAACTAACTGGAGATCAAGATGAAAGTAATGATGAAAAAGGAATTGTGTTTTTTATTCAACCCGAACTAACCCAGCCTCTACAGGTGGAAGAATTTGATTGTTTTGGAGGTTTTTATTTCCCTCCAAATGCTTGGACTATTACCAACCCTGATAATGATAAAACTTGGGAATGTGTTAATAATGTCTTTGGGATTAATGGAGATACTACTGATGGAGCTTTTGTGGTAAACTATCTATACAATGCTATTGGTGAGGAAGACATTATTGAAACAGATCTTTTTAATATCAGTGAAACTACTACTATTTTTCATTTTGATTTAGCAAAAGCACAACGATCTATTACACAAAGTGATGGTCTTAGAGTAGAAATGTCTATAGATTGTGGAGATTCTTTTATAACAGTATATGAAAAAGATGGCCTAGAACTTTCTACTATTCCAGATTATTACCCTAGTGGCTATTGGACTCCCGAAGTAGTTGAAGATTGGCGATCAGAAGAAATAGATATTTCCTCTTATCAAGGAGAAGTTGCTTTTTTTAGATTTATAAATATCAATGGTTATGGTAATATAACCGTAATAGATAATATTTCAATCAACGGGGAATTAGGTATAAACGACTATGAGTTAGATAATCAAGTGATTTTGTACCCCAACCCTACCTCAAACGAAGTATTTATACAGCTCATTCAAACAAATACAGAATTTTTTGAGGTGAACCTTAGCAATAGCTTAGGGCAAGTATTAATTAATAAAAAGAACTTGTCTAATGCTAATGGAACGATCACTACACTTGATGTTTCAAGTTTAACAACTGGTTTATATTTTATAACTATAAATGTGAATAATCAATCTATTATTAAAAAATTACTGGTTGAATAATTATCTATTTTTTTAAGCACTCAAAAAAAGTGTCTAGCATTTAAAAATAACTATATTAAAAGCATATTGTATAAAAACAAAACCCACCCTTTAAACTAATAGAGGATGGGAAAAAATTGCTATGAAAAAGAAAAATATCACTAAATATTTTAGCGATTCTCAAATATAGTAAAAATTATCTATTTTCAAAGTTTTATGAAAACATATCTTTAACTTTTTCAAAAAAAGACTTGTCTTCTTTTTCTGGTTTTGGCTTAAAGTTTTCATCTTCAGTCATTTTCTCAAAAAACTCTTTTTGCTCTTTGTTTAATGTTTTTGGAGTCCATACATTAACGTGTACTAATAAATCTCCTGTACTATAACTATTCAAACTAGGAATTCCCTTATTACGAAGACGTAATATTTTCCCACTCTGTACTCCTGACTCTACTTTTATTCTAACTTTACCGTTAACGGTATCAATTTCTTTTGAAGTTCCCAATGCAGCAGCAGAAAAACTTATATAAAGATCATAATGCAGGTTATCTCCTTCTCTTTGTAAAGAATCGTGTGGTTTTTCTTCGATAGCTACAATTAAATCTCCAGAAATTCCATTACCAGGAGCTTCATTTCCTTTTCCGGTCACTTTTAATTGCATCCCATCTACAACACCTGCAGGAATTTTAACAGAAACTGTTTCTTCTGTTAACAACATTCCATGTGCATCTGCATTGGCAGGTTTCTTATCTATAGTTTGTCCCGAACCACCACATACATTACAAGGTGCTGAAGTCTGCATTCTTCCTAAAATCGTATTTTGGATTCTCGTTACTTGCCCTTGTCCGTTACAAGTAGAACAAGTTTTGTAGGTAGTTCCTTGAGCTACTTTTTTTCGTTTAACTTTAATTTTCTTCTCTACACCATTCGCGATATCTTCTAAAGTAAGTTTTACTCTTATTCTTAGGTTACTACCTTTAACTCGAGCACTTCCTCTGCCACCAAAGCCACCACCGAAGCCACCGCCTCCGCCGCCAAAAATATCTCCAAATTGGCTAAATATGTCTTCCATATTCATACCGCCTCCGTCAAATCCACCACCAAAACCGCCAGCACCACTGCCTCCTTCAAAAGCTTGGTGACCAAAACGATCGTATTTGGCTTTTTTATCAGCATCGCTCAATATTTCGTAGGCTTCTGCAGCTTTTTTGAATTTTTCTTCAGCTGAAGCATCACCCGGGTTTTTATCTGGATGAAATTCTATCGCTTTTTTTCGATATGCCTTTTTAATTTCAGAAGTAGATGCTTCTTTAGAAACACCTAAAATTTTGTAAAAATCTTCTTTCATGAATTACTATTTATTGTCCGATAACTACTTTAGGGAAACGTATAATTTTATCTCCTAATTCATAACCTTTTTCAACTACGTCTACAATCTTCCCTTTTAAATCATCACTTGGTGCAGGAATCTGTGTTATCGCTTCATGAATATCAGCATTAAAAACATCTCCTTGTTTTGTCTCAACAATATTCAATCCTTTTGCTTTTAATGTTTCTTGAAGTTTATTGTTTATTAATACAATTCCTTCTAAATGTCCTGCTACTTCAGATTTTTCAATTTCAGAAAGCGCTCTGTCAAAATCATCTAATACAGGAAGTATAGCTGTCATTAAACCTTCACTAGCTGTTTTATACAATTCTATTTTTTCTTTGGTAGTTCGCTTTTTAAAATTTTCAAATTCCGCAAACAATCTTAGGTTTCTATCTTTCTCCTTATCAAAATCGCTTTGCAATGCCACTAAAGGATCTACATCCTTTTCATCCTCTTTTTCAGAAGTTTCCTGTTCTTTAGTAATCACTTCCTCTTCTAAAAATTCCTTTTCCTCTTTATTCTTTTTGCTCATGATATGAGTATATTTTTTATTTGATATTTATGGTTTGCAAAAGTACTGCCATTTCTA
>CAJXYJ010000065.1 GCA_913063255.1 uncultured Flavobacteriales bacterium
AGAAGGATTGCAAAAAGCAAGACCAGGTATGGAAGTAATTCCTGTGGTTACGGAATACAAAATTGAAGAAACCAACATACAATAATTATGGCTGAGAATAAAGGTAACTTTTTTGTACATCGACCAATTGTGGCAATGGTTATTGCCATTGTAATAGTAATTGTTGGAACAGTTTCACTAATTCAATTACCAATAGAACAATATCCAGACCTTACTCCTCCAATTGTAGAGGTTAGGGCTTCTTATACAGGAGCAAATGCCATTAGCGTTGAAGAATCTGTAGCTACACCTCTAGAACAACAGATAAATGGTGTTGATAATATGATATATATGAAGTCTACCAATGCCAATGATGGTACCATGGTGATTCAAGTATCATTTGATGTTGGTACAGACCCAGATATGAATACAGTTTTAACGCAAAATAGGGTGTCTGCCGCCTCAGCGAAATTACCAGCCTCAGTTACTCAATTCGGTGTTACAACAGAAAAATCATTGCCAAATATTTTAATGTTGGTTTCATTAACTTCTGATGGGAGATACGATCAAGATTTTTTAGGTAATTACGGGTTGATAAATATTAAAGATCAACTAGCTAGAATTAAAGGTATAGGGAGAGTAGATGTTATGGGAGCCTCAGATTACTCAATGCGTATCTGGGTTAAACCAGACCGACTTTCTCAATTGGGCTTAACAGTACCAGAAATAATCGATGCTATAAACGAACAAAATCTTATAGTTCCAGGCGGAAAATTTGGAGCAGAACCTGCACCTAAGGGTACTGAATTTACGTATACTGTTCGATTGCCAGATCGATTTAATTCACCAGAAGCCTTTGCTAATATAGTTGTAAGAACTCAGCCAGATGGTTCTCAAATAAAGTTAGGAGACGTTGCTACCATTAATTTAGGAGTGGAGACTTATAATATGATCCCAAGATTAAATGGGGAAACTGCTGGAATCATTGCACTATATCAAGCACCAGGATCCAATGCGGTAGAACTTGCTGAACAAGTAATAGCTGAGATGGATTTATTGGCCAAAAATTTTCCAGAAAGTATAAAATATGAAGTGTCTCTAGATTCCACTGCACCAATTACAGCCGGGATAAGAGATATAATAATAACGTTAATTATTGCTTTAATACTAGTAATATTAGTGGTATTTATATTTATCCAAGATTGGAGAGCAACATTAATTCCAACACTTGCAATTCCAGTTTCTTTGATAGGGGCATTTATGTTTTTTCCAATGCTTGGGTTTACCATAAATGTTTTATCCTTATTAGGATTAGTGCTAGCAATTGGTATTGTGGTAGATGATGCCATCGTTGTGGTAGAAGCGGTACAAGTTAACATTGCAAAAGGCATGAGTGCCAAAGAAGCTACTCTCGATGCGATGGCTAAAGTAACAGCACCAGTTATTGCAACTACCTTAGTATTAGTAGCTGTATTTATACCTGTGGCTGGGATGGCAGGAATTACGGGATTACTCTATCAACAATTTGCCATAACCATTGTGGTTTCAGTATTGGTTTCTTCTGTAAATGCATTGACTTTAAGTCCTGCTTTATGTTCCTTGCTTTTAAAAGAGCCTAAACCCTATAAAGGACCCCTAGGTTGGTTTTTTGGAAAATTTAATAAAGGAATGGATAAAACCACCGATTCTTATATGAGTTTTACCAGTATCGTTGGAAGAAAACTGAAACGATCGGTTGTTTTTATTTTAGTGATGACAGTTGGAGCTGGTATTTTCGGAAGCCTAGTACCCGGGGGTTTTATTCCAGAAGAAGATATGGGATATTTCTTTGTAAATGTTCAGCTTCCTAATGCTGCCTCAATACAGCGATCAGATGTTGTAACAAAGCAAGTTGAGGAGATATTAATGGAATTTGAAGAAGTAGAATATGTTACAACTGCAACAGGTTATAGTATGTTATCTGGAGCAATGACATCAAATTCAGGAATGTTATTTGTGTCCCTAAAAGATTGGGCAGAAAGAGATTTCACCGCTATGGAACTAGTTGATAAAGCAAATAAGATATTGATTAGTTCTGTCAAAGGAGCGAGTGTGTTTGCTTTTGGACCTCCAGCAATACCTGGTCTAGGAAATGGTTCTGGATTTAGTATAATGCTTCAAGATAAAGGCGGTCATACTCCTGAATATTTGGCGGAAAATACCATGAAATTTTTGAAAGCCGCTAATGAACATCCACATATTGGCAAAGCTTTTTCAACTTTTCAAGCTACAGTGCCTCAAAGGTATATGGATATTGATACAGAAAAAGCATTAAAATTAGGAATTAAATTAAATGATTTATATACAACCATAGGGGCATTTATGGGAGGTTCCTATGTTAATGACTTTACACGTTTTGGTAGATTGTATAAAACATATATACAGGCAGAACCTGAATATCGTGTGGATGAGTCGCAAATAAGTAATTTCTTTATAAAAAATAAAGATGGCAATATGGTTCCATTATCAACTGTTGCTACAATTAAACCTATTTCAGGGCCTGATTATACGCAGCGATTTAATTTATACCGTTCGGTTGAGGTGACTGGTGGTCCTGCTCCTGGATTTACATCAGATCAAGCTAGAACTGCTTTAAAAGAAGTTGCTGCTGAGGTACTCCCTAATGATATGAGTTATACTTGGAACGCTATGTCGTTTCAAGAAGAAAAAGCTTCAGGTTCGCTAATGATGATTTTGTCATTTTCATTATTGTTTGTATTTCTAATTTTATCAGCTCAATATGAAAGTTGGTCACTTCCTTTTAGTATTTTATTAGGAACACCATTTGCAATTTTTGGAGCTCTATTTGCTCTTTGGGTTTCAAGGTTTTTTAGTCCAGCCTTTGAGAACAATATTTTTGCACAAGTCTCTTTTGTAATGTTGATTGGGATGGCTGCAAAAAATGCCATATTAATTGTAGAATTTGCAAGTGATGAATTTAAAAAAGGATTAAGCCTCTTTGATGCAGCAATGGCAGCTGCTAAATCTAGATTTAGACCTATTTTAATGACGGCATTCTCTTTTATTCTTGGGGTTTTTCCTTTGGTAGTTGCATCTGGATCTGGAGCTGAAGCAAGAAAAGTTATGGGTATGGCTTTATTGGGCGGGATGTCTTTGGCCACGTTTTTAGGAGTGTTTATGTACCCTATGCTATTTGTTTTTATTGGTAAAATAGCCGGTTATGAAAAGAAAAGAGATAAAGAACAATTACAGCAATTAGAATCCTCAAATAATTAATGATGAAAATGAAAATTTATACATACATATTATTGTTGATAGGAATTGTTTTGGTGCAATCTTGTAAAGTAGGGCCAAATTATTTACAGCCTGAAGAAAAAACTTCAGAAAAATTTAGATATTCTGCTAAAGAAACAGATAGCATTATCAATTTAAAGTGGTGGGAATTATTTAAAGACCCAGTATTAGATACATTGATTGTAACTGCTTTACGAGAAAACAAAAATGCATTAATAGCTGCTAGTAGAATAGAACAGGCAAGAGCTAATGTTGGTTATACAAAAGCAGATATGGGTCCTAAATTTGGGGTAAATGCTGGAGCAAATAGAGGGAATTTTGCTAATGGATTTGGGCATTTAAATTCCACTACAAATAATTATTCTGGTACGGCTGTTGCTAATTGGGAGCTTGATTTTTGGGGTAAATTTAGAAGAGGCAACGAAGCTGCACAAGCAGATTTATTAGCTACTTTTTATGGTAAAAGAGCATTAGAAATTGCTTTAATAAGTGAAGTAGCTGATAATTATTTTCAGTTAATAGATTATAAAGCTCGTTTGGAAATTTCTGAAAGTACACTAGCATTAAGAGATAGTACATTACAAATAATTCAAGCTAGATTTGATGAAGGATATACCCATATTATAGATGTGAATCAGGCCCAAATTCAAAAAGCAATAACTCAAGTTTCTATTCCACAGTTTAAAAGACTGATTGCTTTTACAGAACATAATTTAAGTATCTTATTGGGGAAAACTCCTGATTCAATAGCTACTTTAAAGACACTTCGAGAATACGAATTACCAGATTCAATACCTACTGGAATTCCTTCAGAAATCTTACAAAGACGTCCAGATATTTTGGAATCACAGGAATATTATAGGTCATCCAATGCGAAAGTTGGGATCGCTCAAGCAATGCGATTCCCTTCTATAAGTTTAACAGGCTTATTAGGTGTTGGTAGTTCTGACCTTTCAAATTTGGTTTCAAATGGAATTGGATGGAGTGCTGGAGCTAGCCTAACAGCTCCATTATTTGAATGGGGAAAAAATAAGAAACGTGTAGATATTGAAAGAGAAAATGCGCTTCAATCCTTATATATGTATGAATACACAGTTTTAAATGCGTTATTAGAAGTAGATAATTCATTAGTAGAACTTTCTACTCTAAAAGAAGAATTAATTGCCAATAAAGCAATGTTAGAAGCAGCAAGTAATGCGAGCTATTTGTCTAGAGAGCGGTATTATGAAGGTATTACTAGTTATTTAGAAGTGATAGAAAATCAAGGGGTAGAATTTGATGCTAGATTGGCTTATTCTGAAAATTACCAACGCTTATTAACTTCTTATGTTTATTTATATAAATCGCTTGGTGGCGGATGGATTTCAACTGAAGAATTAGATAAATATGCACAACAGTTAGCAGATGAACAAGAAGTGGATGTTTCTACCATTAATAAAGAAGACCTTTTTTATGATGGGCAAATTGTAGATCTTCATTTAACACCAGAAGAAAAACAGGCAAGAAAAGAAGAACAAAAAGCGCAACGTAAAGTAGATAGAGAACGACGTAAACAGGAGCGACAAAATAATTAGAATTTATAGTTCTATATAATTAATAGTAAAATGCCAACAAATGCTTTTGTTGGCATTTGTTATTTATAAAGATTTTACGCTTATTTTTGCAAAAATATTTCAGGAACCATGCTCGAAAACAAAAACACATCAAAAACTAGTATTTCAGATTTAGGCGAATTTGGATTAATTGATCATCTTACTAAAAATTTTAAAATCACTCAAAAATCTACTGTCAAAGGTATTGGAGATGATGCTGCTGTTTTGTCGAATGATTCTTCAAAGGAAATAGTAATAACTACAGATTTGTTATTTGAAGGAGTGCATTTTGATTTAAGTTATATGCCTTTAAAACATTTAGGGTATAAAGCGGTAGTTGTAAACCTGTCTGATGTTTATGCGATGAATGCAGAAGCAACTCAAATTACGGTTTCTATTGGTGTTTCAAATCGCTTTCCGGTTGAGGCATTAGAAGAATTATATGAAGGGATTCATACTGCAGCCAATTTTTATAATATAGATGTTGTTGGTGGAGATACTACTTCTTCAAAAACAGGATTAATTATAAGTGTTACTGCAATTGGAACTGTAACTAAAGGGGAAGCGGTTTATAGAGATACTGCAAAAGAAAATGATTTACTAGTAGTATCTGGAGATCTGGGAGCTGCGTATTTAGGCTTGCAAGTATTGGAACGTGAGAAAAAAGTATTTGAAGTAAATCCTCAATCACAACCAGATTTAGAGAACTACACGTATCTTATTGAAAGACAATTAAAACCTGAAGCTCGTAAAGATATTTCTGAATTACTAAAAGAATTAGAAGTTAAACCAACTTCAATGATAGACATTAGCGATGGACTATCTTCTGAAATATTACACATTTGCAAACAATCTAAAGTGGGTTGTAATCTATACGAAGATAAGATTCCTTTGGATCAGCAAGTAATTTCTACCTGCGAAGAGTTTAAAATGGATAGTACAACAATAGCTTTAAGTGGAGGAGAAGACTATGAATTACTTTTCACAGTAAGTATGGAAGATTTTCCAAAAATTAAAGCTAATCCAAACCTTTCCATTATTGGACATATCACCAATGAAAAAGAAGGAGTACATTTAATAACACGGGGTAATGAAAAAATTCCATTAATCGCTAGAGGGTGGAATTCTCTAAATGAAGAAGACTAACTTTTTTGCAATCCATTTTCTTTGTAATATTTTTTGAATAGCAAATTGTTTTCTTCCCAAAAAGGGGTGAGTTTTGTTATCGAACCATAACCATCTGTTGTAAATTTTTGACTACAGGTTTTACATTTATAGTTAGACACAAAAATATCAGACTTATTAATTTTAGTGAAATTATGGCCAAAGATTTTACAGATTAAAGCTTTCATATTTTAAAGAGTTGCTGCGTATTGAAGTTTTTTCTTAAAAAATGCAGATAGACATTTATTTATTTCTTTATTTTTATAGGTGAGTAATTCTATATCTCCAGAAGCTACTTTAGTTACTTCTTGACCACAGGATTTACATTTATATTCGTTTACATAATTAGTTATTTTATTACTTATTTCGAAACGATGTCCAAAAGTTGAACAATAAAGACTTGTGAGGTTGAAGTTTTGAGTTGGGGATATTGACTTCATGATAATTAAATTTAGTTTTGAAAGAATAAACATACAAAAATAAATTGAAATATCGATTAAAAGTTATAAAAATTCGATGAAATGCATTAAATTGATGATTTCATCTATATTTTCATTAACACTCATATGGCCGCTTTTTACACTTTTTAAGGTAGTTTTGCTTTTAAAAGCAACCTCTTTTACTTCGGGAAAAGGGACAATTGGATCATTTTCACCACAAATCATGTATTTATTACCTCTAAAGTTTTTTAAAATAGAGGTCCTATCTTTTCTGTTTTTCAATCCAACTATAGTGGCAATGATCCCTTTTGTTGGAAATTGTAAAGCTTCTTTTATAAAGAGATTTATTTCTGGAGTAAATTTATTTTGTTTGTTTTCAGGAAAAAGACTTGTTATTGCCATTTTAATAAATACCTGAGAATTATTTTGAATAACCCTTATAGCTCTGTCTCTATTTGTTTTTCGTTCGGGAGAATCTGAAAGAGTCGTTGAATTCAATAAAACTAAAGTTTTTACTTTAGTTTCATATTTTTCTGTAAAAGCTAATGCAATATAGCCGCCCATTGAATGACCTATAAAACTTGTCTTAAGTATGTTGTTTTCCTCTAATATATAATGGACAACTTCAGCCATTAATTCCATAGTATGTATTTCAGAAATACATCCACTTTTACCATGACCGGGTAAATCTATTGTGATTACTTTATTCTTTTTAGATAACTTAGGAGCTAAATCTACCCAAATAGAAGAACTTAATAAAAACCCGTGCAATAAGACAATACAAGGGCCATCACCTTTTATGGTATAATGAATAGGTGTTTGGTTAAAGTGAGTAATCATTTTTATATATTTAACGCAACAAATATCTTAGTTTGAAACAAAGTAAACAAACCATAGTTATTGCTTTTGCATTATTTTCTTTATTCTTTGGAGCAGGGAACTTAATTCTACCTCCATTTTTAGGGTATAATGCTGGAGACGGATGGGTTTGGGTGCTTGTAGGCTTTACAATTTCTGCAGTGATCATACCTATATTAGCAATATATGGGCACGCAAAGTTACAAGGAACCATGTTAGATTTTGCCAATAAAGTTTCTCCAACATTTGCGGTTGTTTATTCGATATTAATTTACATAATTTCGATTTCGTTACCCTCTCCAAGAACAGCTTCTGTTACCTATGAAATGGCTATAGAACCGTTTTTTCAAATTTCATCCTTAGGATTAAGCAGTATTTATTTTGCCCTGGTATTGATTTTTGTATTAAACAGAACGAGAGTGTTAAGTGTTATTGGAAAGTTTTTAACTCCATTAATAGTCTTTATACTCTTAATAATTATTTGTTTAGGTCTGTTTACCGAAGTAGAATCCATTCGAGGCTCCATATTCAATAATTCATTTGTGGAAGGAATCCTGGAAGGGTACCAAACATTTGATGCTATTGGTGGTGTTGTAGTTGGAGGTGTGGTTGTTATTTCACTTTCTCTTCAAGGAAAATTTAATTATAAAGAAAAGAAACGAATGATTGCAAGATCTGGTTTATTCGCTGGTCTTGGATTGTTTGTAATTTATGGAGGATTGATTGCATTAGGCGCCCATAATAGTAACGTATTAGTTATTGATAATCGCACCGAATTATTAAGTGTTTTAAGTATTCAAACTTTAGGAAACATTGGGAATGCATTTTTGTCAGTTTTAGTAGCATTAGCTTGTTTTACAACAGCAGTAGGTATAGTAACTGGAACTGCAGACTTTGTTAAGGGGGTATTAGGAAATTCTCAAAAGGCATATATTATCACAGGAATTATTGGATGTATATTAGGAGTTTTAATGGGCCAATTTGATGTACATTATATAATTAATGTAGCCTTACCAGTATTAATGTTTATTTATCCAATAACGATTGTATTAATATTATTGAATGTGTTTCCAGAAAAATGGGCATCAAAATTAGTTTTTAGAGGTGTAGTTTTAGTAACTTTTATTTTTAGTATTCCAGATTTTTTAAAATTTATTATTTCTGAAGAAAAAATTGTTCCGATAAATGAGTTGATTCCATTATCAGAATTTAGTATGGGATGGGTCTTACCAGCTTTATTTGTTTTTGTTCTTTTGAATGTTTTAAATTTCAGAAATAAAAAAACCGATACAGAATTAACATAATCCTATATCGATTATAATTATGTTGATGAATTCATGAATTCATCAAATCTTCAATTTCTTCAGCTTCAATTGGAATATTGCGCATTAAATTAAATGGTTCTCCATTTTCTTGAATTACAACATCGTCTTCTAAACGAATCCCAAAACCTTCTTCAGGAATATAAATTCCAGGTTCTACGGTAAAAACCATATTTGCTGTCATAGGTTCCCAAAGCAATCCATAATCATGAGTATCTAATCCCATATGGTGTGAAGTTCCGTGCATAAAGTATTTTTTATATGCAGGCCATTTTGGATCCTCATTTTGAACATCTGCTTTGTCAATTAATCCTAAGCCTAATAATTCAGAAGTCATTAATTTACCTACTTCAATATGATAATCTGCCCAAATGGTTCCTGGAACTAACATGTTTGTGGCATCATTCTTAACTCTGTTTACAGCATCATACACTTCGCGTTGACGCTTTGTGAACTTTCCGTTAACAGGAATAGTTCGTGTCATATCACTACTATAATTTGCATATTCGGCACCTACGTCTAGCAAGATTAAATCTCCATCATTACAAGGTTGGTTGTTTTCAATATAATGTAATACGTTGGCATTATTCCCACTTGCTACAATTGGAGTATATGCAAATCCTTTGGAACGATTACGCAAAAATTCGTGCATAAATTCTGCTTCAATTTCATATTCGGTAACTCCAGGTTTTACAAAACCTAAAACACGACGCATTCCTTTTTCAGTAATGTCACATGCTTTTTGAAGAAGGTCTAATTCAATAGGATCTTTTACAGAACGTAGTCTTTGTAAAATAGGGTTGCTTTTTGCAACACTATGTGCAGGGTATTTATTTAAAAGCCATTTGGTGAAACGGGTTTCTCTTGTTTCGGTTTCAATACTTGCTCTATAATGTTCATTGGTGTTAATGTGAACAGTATCACACTGTGCCATCAATTCGGCCATTACTTTTTCCATTTCTTGTAACCAATACACCGTTTTAATTCCGCTAACTTCTAGGGCGCGTTCTTTGGTTAGTTTTTCACCTTCCCATACTGCGATATGGGCATTGGTTTCTTTTAAAAATAAAACCTCCCGATTTTTTTTATGGGGAGCATCGGGAAACATCACCAAAATACTTTCTTCTTGATCTACACCACTTAAATACAAAATATCACGATGTTGCTGAAAAGGCATAGTGCTGTCTGCACTTATGGGATAAATATCATTACTATTAAATACAGCTAAACTATTTGGCTTCATTTTAGCCATAAAGTTTGCTCGATTTTTTATGTATAATGCGGAGTCAATTTGGTGGTATTTCATAAGAATTCGTTTTTAAAAATTTGCTGAATTCAAAAATAATTAAAGTTCTTTTTAATAACGAAGCCAAATGTCCTTATTTTATTTTTTTCTAATTCTACTCATATGTCTTGAAGAGATCCCTAAAAAGGAAGCGAGGTAATGGAGTGGAATTTTCTGCAATAAATTTGGGTTGTTTTTTAAGAGTTCTTTATACCGTTCTTCTGGGCTAAGAGTGAGTAAATTAATACGATAATCATCAATTAAAAAGATTTGATTCTCAATTAAATTATGATAAAATCTTCGGAATCCTGAATTGTTTGTCATTAAATCATGGAACTTTTTTAAATCGATAACCCATAAAATACTAATACAAATTGCCTTTATGTTTTTTCTAGAAAGTAGATTATGCTTAAAGCTTTTTAATGCAGCAGTTGCCGTATTTTCTAAAGCCAGATAAGTGGTTTTTTCTTCCCCTTGAATGTCTATGGAATGTTGTAAAACGCCTTCTTCAAGATAACAGAAGTAGTTGCAAACTTTACCCTTCTCTACTAAATATTGATTTTTATCTAAATGAAGTATTGTAAACTGTTCTATGATACTGGGAATGAAATGCTCTAATTTTTCAGAGTTAATTATTTTTTTTAAATAATTTTCAAATTTATTTGTCGAGCTATTCATTAGAAAAAGGGATAATTTAATCGAAAGTATAAAGAAATATAAGAAGGCTTATAAAAAAGATTTAAAACTTTGAAAAACAGACCTATTTTGAGTATTTTCAACCCTCTTAAAACCCAACCATGAAAAATACGATACTTTGTTTTTTAGTTTTACTATGCCTTTCGACTTTTGCACAACAACCTGCTACCAATTTTCCTGAAATTAAAAAAGGTTTGCAGCAAAAAGAAGATTTAATGGCTACTTCTTTAGTAAAAAACCTTCCCTTTAAAAATATTGGGCCTACCATTATGAGTGGTCGAGTAACTGCATTAGCAGTAAACCCAAATAATCCTGTTGAGTTTTATGTAAGTTATGCCAGTGGTGGGGTTTGGTATACTAATAATAACGGAACCTCATTTACTCCAATTTTAGATAACAGTCCTACTCAGAATGTTGGAAGTTTGGCTGTAGATTGGAAAACCAAAACGATTTGGGTAGGTACTGGTGAAGTAAACGCTTCTCGTTCTTCCTATGCAGGAATTGGTTTGTTAAAATCTACAAATCAAGGAGAAACCTGGGAGAATTTAGGCTTAATGGAATCTCATCATATAAGCAACATACTAATTAACCCTAATAATATAAATGAAATCGTAGTTGGTGTTGTTGGTCACTTATATTCTACAAACAAAGAAAGAGGTGTTTATAAAACTACCGATGGCGGAAAAACTTGGACGCAATCCTTATTTGTGAATGATCAAACTGGAATTATCGAGCTAGAAGTTTCGCCGACCAATTTTAATGTCATGTTTGCTTCTTCTTGGGATAAAGATAGAAAGTCTTGGAATTTTAGAGGAAGCGGAGAAGGTTCTGCTATTTATAAAAGTATCGATGCAGGATCTACTTGGGTAAATGTTTCTGAAAAAGGAAGTGGTTTTCCAACGGGAGAAGGAGTAGGTAGAATTGGACTTGCAATTTATGATGATCAAACTATTTATGCAATTCATGACAATCAAGCTAGAAGAGAAGACACTACAGAGAAAAAAGAAAAAGAAGGCCTAACAAAAGAAGATTTTAAAAGTATGACGAATGCTCAGTTTTTAGAATTGGATGATGACAAGCTAAATAAATATTTGAAATCCAATCGATTTCCTGAAAAACACACTGCAGCTTCTACCAAAGAAAGTGTTAAGGAAGGTACTATAAAACCTATAGATTTAGCCAAATATTTAGAAGACGCAAACTCTTTGTTGTTTGACACTCCGGTAATAGGAGCTGAGGTTTATAAAAGTACCGATGGCGGAAAATCATGGAAGAAAACCCACGAAGGTTTTTTAGATGATATTTATTATTCTTATGGTTATTATTTCGGAAAAATTCATGTGGACCCTTCAAACAAAGAAGGGATTTATGTGTATGGAGTGCCAATATTAAAATCTAAAGATGGAGGAAAATCTTTTACTTCGATAGATGGCGATAATGTACATTCAGATCATCATGCCTTATGGATCAACCCAAATAAACCCGGGCATTTAATTAATGGAAATGACGGAGGGGTAAATATCTCTTACGATGATGGAGTGACATGGATTAAAAATAACACGCCTTCTGTAGGTCAATTTTATTCCATCAATGTAGATAATGAAAAACCTTATAACGTCTATGGAGGGTTACAAGACAATGGCGTTTGGGTTGGGCCACATAACAACGAAGAAGATTCTAATTGGAAACAATCTGGGCAATACGCTTATGAAGCAATAATGGGAGGTGACGGAATGCAAACTCAAATAGATAATAGAAATAGTAATATTGTTTATACAGGATTGCAATTTGGAAATTATTATAGATTAAATCGGGAAACAGACGAGCATACTTATATTCAACCGAAACATGAATTAGGAGAAACTCCATATCGATTTAATTGGCAAACTCCAATATTATTGAGTTCACACAATCAGGATATTTTGTACTTGGGAGGGAATAAATTAATGCGAAGTATGAACCAAGGAACAGATTGGGATGCTATTTCTGAAGATTTAACAAAAGGCGGAAAAAAAGGAAATGTTGCTTATGGTACATTAGCTACAATTAGTGAATCTCCTTTCCAATTTGGATTGTTATATGCTGGTAGTGATGATGGTATTGTTAGTGTGACTAAAAATGGTGGTGAGATTTGGACAACCATTTCTGGAACTTTTCCAAAGGATTTATGGGTGAGTAGAGTGATTGCTTCACAACATGAAAAAGAACGAGTGTATGTGTCTTTAAATGGATATCGTTGGGACGATTTTAAACCTTATGTTTATGTAAGTGATAATTACGGGGCTACATGGAAAGACATTAGTAGTAACCTACCAACATCGTCTGTTAATGTAATAAAAGAAGATCCTAAAAATGAAAACGTTTTGTATTTAGGAACTGATAATGGAGTTTATGTGTCTTTAGATAGAGGGGAGAGCTGGCAAGCTTTTTCTAATGGATTGCCAAATGTGGCTTTTCATGATTTAGTAATTCAAACCGAAGCAAATGATTTGATTTTAGGAACCCATGGGCGCTCTTTATATCTAGCCAATATTTCTTTATTGCAAAATATAAAAGAAGATCAAATGTCTATTGCAGCTATAGATCCTATACACTATTCCTCACGTTGGGGAGGTTCTTGGAGTAAGTGGTCTGAGATAAACGAGCCATCTATATTCATTCGTTTTTATAATCCGAATACTGAAAAAGTTACGATTTCAATAGAAACAGAAGATGGAACAGAGCTTCAAAATTATGCTGTAAATGCTGTAAAAGGTGTGAATGTATTTGAGTATGATGTCACCTTATCTGAAAAAGGAAAGAAAAGCTTGGAGAAAGAAGATGTAAAATTAAAAGAGGCTTCCAATGGGAAGTATTATTTGCCCAAGGGAGAGTATTACATTCAAATAAATTCTGAAAGAATACTTTTTGAAATAAAATAAATAATTAGAACAATTCTAAATTCAGTTTAAAACAAACCTCAAAGTTTGGCAATCATTTAATTGAAGTGTATTTTTGCGTAACTTTTTTAAGAAAATTTATAACCAATGGGTATATTATCCTCTTCAATCGCTCGTAAAGTTGCCATGGCACTTTCAGCACTTTTTCTAGTATTCTTTTTATTAATGCATGTTTCGGTAAACTTAGTTTCCGTTTTCAGCGAAGATGCATTTAATACAGCCTCACATTTTATGGGGACCAATCCATTAATTCAGTTTGCAATGCAACCCATTCTTATCTTTGGTGTTGTATTTCATTTTGTATTAGGATTTATATTAGAACTAAAAAATAAAAAGGCTGTAGGGGTTTCCTATGCTAAGAATAATGGCGCAGCTAATTCTACTTGGATGAGTAGAAACATGATCTATAGTGGTCTAGCTATCTTAGCATTTATCGTTTTACATTTTATCGATTTTTGGTTTCCAGAAATAAATCATAAATACATTGAAGTTTTACCAGAAGACCCAACAAGATATTATCACGAATTGCGTGAAAAATTCGTAAACCCAATAAGAGTTGGAGCTTATGTTATTGCATTTGTGTTCTTAATATTACACTTATTACACGGATTTCAATCAGCATTCCAGTCTATGGGAATGAACAATAAATATTCAAAAGGATTGAAAACCTTTGGGAAAGCATATGCTATAATTATTCCATTGCTTTTTATTTTCATTGCACTTTTTCACCATTTTACTCATTAATTAATACAAAAATATGTCTGTATTAGATTCAAAAGTACCCGAAGGTCCTATTAA